>JAFWDX010000277.1 GCA_017515945.1 Blautia sp.
GTTCCCGCTGGACCAGATCAATGAAGCACATGAGTTTGCCCTGGCACAAAAGGGGCTTAAGGTCGCCATCACAAATGTTCCGCTGGATGGATCGACTAAGAATCATTGAATCGAAGCTGAAGGAAAGGTAACTGTGAAGGAGCTTGTGACTGAACAGTTACAGGGAAAGGAGCATAAGCCATGGCTGACGCAGTCGGAATTCTCGAAGTTTATGGTCTTTCGACAGCCTTTGTGGCGGCGGATGCCGGCTGCAAGGCGGCGAATGTACGGCTGGAGGTCTTTGACAAGAACAAACCGGCCAACGCAGATTCTCTGCCGGTTCCGCTTCTTGTGTGCATCAAGTTCCGCGGCAGCGTATCGGATGTGACCGCCGCGGTAGAAGCCGGCATCAAGGTCGCTGAGAGCATGACAGGAGTCGTGCAGCACCATGTGATCCCCAGCCCTGAGCCGGGAACCCGCAGAATGCTCAAGATCAGTGCACTGGACAAGAGATAAACGATATCCTATATATTTTTTAATCAGGAGGATCCCCACTATGGCAATGGAAGCATTAGGAATGGTAGAAACCAGAGGACTTACTGCGGCGATCGAAGCTGCGGATGCGATGACAAAGGCCGCAGAGGTCACGCTGATCGGTACGGAAAAGATCGGATCCGGTCTGGTGACCGTGATGGTACGCGGAGATGTCGGCGCTGTCAAAGCAGCCGTGGAAAGCGGCAGCGCAGCTGCATCCAGACTTGGTGAACTGGTAGCCACTCATGTGATCCCGCGTCCCCACAATGATGTTGAAAAGATCCTTCCCGGCCTTCCTAAATAAGCCGGAGAGCAGGGAGTTTGCTCATGAATAAGGCATACGGATTTCTGGAGATCACAGGTGTCGTGGCAGCGATCGACGCGCTGGATATCATGTGCAAGACGGCAGGCGTCGAGATCGCGTCCTGGGAAAGAAAGCTGGGCGGACGGTTGGTGACGATCATCATACAGGGTGATGTGGCCGCCGTGAACGAGGCTATCCAGGCCGCACAGGAAAAGTGCATCAAAAAACCTGTGAACTGTGCCGTCATTCCACGGCCGCATGAGGAGATCGTCCGGCTGGTGGAGCTCAGCGCGAGCCGCTGGCGAAAAAATCGCAATGAATGAATCAGAAGCATACTTGCGAGAACAATTATATTCTCGCGCGATCCAATACACGGAAAATGAAATATGACCGGAGGTAAAGATATGACACAGGAAGCATTGGGAATGATTGAAACCAGAGGACTCACCGCAGCGATCGAAGCCGCGGACCAGATGTGCAAGGCAGCCAATGTGGTGCTGATCGGCACAGAAAAGATCGGTTCCGGTCTTGTCACCGTGATGGTGAGAGGCGATGTAGGCGCTGTCAAGTCCGCCGTAGAGGCCGGCAGCGCAGCCGCATCCAGACTGGGCGAGCTGATCGCGACGCATGTGATCCCGCGTCCTCACAACGATGTGGAGCAGATCCTGCCAAAGCTTAACTGATCAGGAAAGGCCTGAAAAGGCAGGCAGAAAGCAGGTGAGAGCTTGGAGACGAACAATATAGAAATGATTACCCGCATGGTGATCCAGGCCATGGAAAAAGCAAAGCCTGATGAAGGCGGCTTTATGGTGCCGATCGGAGTTTCGGCGAGGCATATCCATCTCACGCAGGAGCATGTGGAAGCACTTTTTGGACCCGGTTACCAGCTGACAAAGAAAAAAGATCTCATGGGAGGACAGTTTGCTTCCAATGAGACAGTCACTATAGTGGGCTTGAAGCTGCGCGCCATTGAAAATGTTCGGATCCTTGGTCCGGTGCGCAAGGTTTCCCAGGTGGAGGTTTCCGCTACGGATGCCATCCGTCTGGGCATGAAGGTACCCGTAAGGGAATCCGGCAATGTGGCCGGCAGCGCGCCGATCGCCGTTGTCGGACCTAAGGGTGCCATTTACCTGAAGGAAGGCTGTATCGTCGCGATGCGTCATATCCATATGTCTCCCGAGGACGCAGAAGCCGCAGGCGTTAAGGACGGCGATATCGTTTCTGTCCGTGCGGACAATGAGCGGGGTACGATCTTTAATCACGTGAAAATTCGTGTGGATAAGAGCTTCACGCTGGAAATGCATATCGATACGGATGAAGCCAACGCCGCGCAGATTTCGACAGGCAATACAGTCACGATCATCAGATAAACCTGATCACAGGAGAACCCTATGATAGTTGGAAAAGTAGTGGGAAGCATTGTTTCCACCAGGAAAAGCGAAAAGCTGATCGGTAATAAATTTATGATCATTGAGCCTGTGGAGCCGATGAAAGGGGATGGGTGTCAGATCGTCGCCATCGATATTATCGGTGCAGGCATTGGCGAGTATGTGCTCATCGCACTCGGGAGTGCTGCACGGATCGGCTGCGGGATGGAAGATGCGCCTGTCGATGCCGCGATCGTGGGGATCATCGATGATGGTACGGGATGGGAGTGACGCGATGGAAATCAGAGAATTGCAGAAGATCATCCAGGAAGGCGGAGTCGTCGGCGCCGGAGGCGCCGGCTTTCCCACATATGCCAAGCTGAATGAAAATGCGCGGACCATCCTGCTGAACTGTGCGGAGTGTGAACCCCTGCTCACATTGCACCAACAGCTTTTGGAGCGTCACGCTTATGATATCATGAAAACCTTTTTCATGATGGCAGGGACAGTTGGCGCCAAAGAGGCAGTGATCGGGATCAAAAAATCCTATACCCGCACGGTTCAGGCCCTCAGCACGTATATCGGAGAGTTTCCCGGAATGAGGATCCATCTGCTGGATGAGGTGTATCCGATGGGAGATGAAGTAGTGCTGATCTATGAGGCGACCGGACGTGTTGTCCGTCCGGGAGGCCTGCCCATAGAACAGGGTGTCGCTGTGTTTAATGTGGAGACAGTCTACAATATATACCGGGCAGTCAGCGCCGGACAGCCGGTGACGGATAAGTATGTATCTGTCGTGGCGGAAGTATCCAGGCCGGTTACCGTGAAAGTGCCCCTGGGATGTACCCTTGAAGAGACTGTAGCTGCCGCCGGTTCTGTGACTGTGAAGGATCCGGTCTATTTTGTGGGTGGTCCCATGATGGGGCGGATCGGCAGTCCTTTTGAGCCTGTGACCAAAACCACCAATGCGATCCTGGTCCTGCCCTCCGATCATCCGATCGTGGTAAAAAAGAATAGAACACCGTCAATCGACCTGAAACGCGCCGCCTCGATCTGCTGTCAGTGCAATACCTGTACGGATCTGTGCCCGAGACACAATCTTGGTCATCCGATCGACCCGGCGAGGTTTATGCGGGCGGCTTCAAATCAGGATTTCAGAGATCTCAATCCCTGCCTGAATGCGGCCTTCTGCAGCTCCTGCGGAGTGTGTGAGATGTTTTCCTGTCCACAAGGCCTGGCGCCCAGGTCTTTGCTGGCGGATATGAAGGCCGGACTCCGCAAGGCCGGGGTGCGCCCTCCCGCTGATGTACAGCCAAAGGCTGTCGGGCCGGAGAGAGCCTTCCGCAAAGTGCCGGAAGACAGGCTGATGGCCCGCCTCGGTCTGACAAAATATGACAGGCCGGCTCCGATCGACGAGGCAATTTTGCCTGTGGATCAGGTGAGGATACCCCTCAGTCAGCATATCGGAGCTCCGGCAGAGCCGGTTGTAAAGGTCGGTGAGACAGTAACCAAAGGACAGTTGATCGCGCAGCCCGGCAAAGGACTGAGCGTCGGGATCCATGCATCGATAGACGGGACGGTGACAGAGGTCACGGACCGCTTTGTCACGATCATGGGCAGGAATACATGAGCGGTGGTGACTGTGAAGAAAGTAGTGACTGAACGTAACTGTTCAGTCAGCACCTCGCATTTACTGCGACACCGCAGGCGTGCCTTGGCAGGTGCGTGGAGCAAAAGATGAACAGCCAAGGCCAGGCGCACTTCCAATGCGACGAAAGGAGCCTGCGCCTGGCCTCGTAACTGTGAAGGAGCTTGTGACTGAACAGTTACGACTGAACAGACACCAATGATGTATACCCGCGAGCATGATCATATGCAAAAAGAAACGTGGGAAAGGGCAGTAAACATATGAGTAAAGCAATCGGGATGATTGAATTCAAAACCACAGCCACCGGCGTGGCAGCGGCGGATCTTATGGTTAAGACCGCCGATGTGGAGATCATTGAAGCCCAGACAGTGTGTCCAGGTAAATATATAGCCCTTGTCCGCGGGAGCCTGAGCGCGGTACGTGCCTCTGTGGACGCGGCGGTAGCCGCCTACGAGGATAAATGTATTGACAGTTTTGTCCTGGGCAACCCTCATGAGTCCATTTTCCCTGCCATCTACGGTACTTCCAGTGTGGAAGGCGTCAGCGCCCTGGGAATCCTTGAGACCTATGACGCGGCTTCGATCATAGAAGCGGCGGATCAGGCGGCAAAGACAGCAGTAGTCGACCTGATCGAGCTGCGGATCGCGAAGGGGATGTGCGGGAAGTCCTATATGATGCTGACCGGAGAGGTCGCAGCCGTGGAGGCGGCGATCGAACGGGCGGCGCTTGTCACTGCTGATAAAGGCATGTATCTGGATTCCCAGGTTATCCCGCATCCGGATGAGAAAATGATCACCCGGATCCTGTAAATACAGGAGGCCTGAATGTATACGAAAGAAGGCGACCGCGGAATCACCGCGCTTGCGCGGTCGAAAAATGTATCCAAATCCGATGACCGCCTTGTATTGATCGGAACCATTGATGAACTTGTAAGTCAGCTGGGAATGATAAAAGCCTTGCTGCATGATGAGGACACCACAGGGATTCTGGACCGGATCCAGCGTACTCTTTTGCTGGCGGCGGAGGGCATTTCGGACCCATACATGCGCGAATACCGGATCGGAGATGAACATACAAGGATGCTGGAGACGTGTATTGACAGGCTGCAGCTTCCCGATAAGGATTCGACCCGGCCGCTCCCGGGTGGATCTGTTTTGTCGGCAGAGATCGATCTGGCGAGGGCAGTATGCCGCAGGGCTGAGCGCGCGCTTTCTCTGGTAAGCGTCCGCTACGGAGCGGATAATGGCGCAAAAAAATATTTAAACCGGCTGTCGGATTATCTATATGCATTAGCCAGAAGCCGGGATCGTGCCGCTGCAGAGGCAGCCGGCCGGTCTGGATTACAGGATGGAGGGGCGGATACTGTCCGCTCTCTGTCCCCGGCTCCGGGACACGATCAGACAGAGATGATCCGGGATGCCGTCGTCAGGGAAATCCTGGCTCTGTCAGGACAGATTGAGGCGATCACGCTCAGGACTGCAAAACAGCTTATCGAAATAATGGAGGAGGAAGCCACCCGACGCGGCATGGCAGCTGTCTTAGCCGTATGCAGCCCCCAGGGGAATCCTGTAGCGGTCCATGTTATGGACGGTGCTTACCTGGTAAGCTATGAAGCTGCAGTTAAAAAAGCGTATACATCCGCTGCTGTCCGAATGTCCACACTGGAGCTTTCGCACCTGGCACAGCCAGGTCAGACTTTTTACGGAGTAGAGCATACAGATCCCCGGATCGTGATCCTGGGCGGAGGGATTCCGCTCATGTACAAAGGAAAGATCATCGGCGGGCTGGGCGTGAGCGGAGGAACATCCCAGGAGGATCACTCCCTGGCCGAATACGGTCAGTCGATCGTGGCGAAACTGCTGTGAGTATTTGTAACTGTTCAGTCAGCACCTCGCATTTACTGCGACACCGCAGGCGTGCCTTGGCAGGTGCGTGTGATAAAAGTCCAATAGCCAAGGCCAGGCGCACTTCCAATGCGACGAAAGGAGCCTGCGCCTGGCCTCGTAACTGTGAAGGAGCTTGCGACTGAACAGTTACGAGTATTTATATGTAAGGAGCTTGTGACTGAACAGGTACGTACAGTGGATGGTCTGTCGGACCGTCCACTGTCTTTTTTTATACTCGTGTTGTTGGGCTTTTGTTCCACGCACCTGCCAAGGCACGCCTGCGGTGTCGCGGTAAATGCGAGGTGCTGACTAAACAGTTACCTCGTGTTACTTAATACATGGAAAATGTGTCATTATGAACAGAAATCAAATGAAACTGATCGCAGTTGCAGCCATGGTGCTGGATCATATCGCGGTAATATTTCTCACCCAGGAAACGGCATTGTGGGTTGCTTTCAGGACATTGGGCAGGATCACAGCTCCGGTAATGTGTTTTTTTCTGAGTGAAGGATTCATACATACTTCCTCTTCCAGAAAATATCTTTACAGGCTTGGTTTTTTTGCCCTGATCTCCCAGGTTCCCTATGCCCTGGCTTTTCGTGAAGTCATGGAGTGGTGGCATCCAAATGTTATGTACACGCTGTTCATCAGCCTCCTTTGCCTGCACGTGCATAAGTTCAGAAAGAGTCAGGATGCGGTCCTGATCCTTGCAGGACTTTTTGCTTTGACCATCCTGGCTGACTGGGGAATCATCGGACCTTTATATGTGATGACTTTTTATGCGGCGGGAACCATCAAGCCGCTGATCAGAATGCCTGGATTTATGTCACGCACGACTCCTCTCAGGTTCAGACAGGTTTATTCCTTTACAATTGTGAGCATGATCATGCTGGCCGCGGAGTATCTTTCCGCCCACAAAACGGGACTGCCTATTTACACGCAGCTGTATGAATGCGGGATTTTTCTTTTTATCCCTCTGCTGCTGGCATATGACGGCAAACCCGGCTCCCGCGGACCTGTGGCAAAATGGGGTTTTTATGTCTTTTATCCGCTTCACCTGTTCATTCTTGCCGGAATCAGAATGGCAGTCCATTAATCGTAGTCTGAATTACTTCTTGCAAAAATCTCTGTTTTCCTATACACTTTAATGGACAGGAAGTAACTGTTCAATCAGCGCCTCGCATTTACTGCGACACCGCAGGCGTGCCTTGGCAGGTGCGTGAGACAAAAGCTGAGGAGCTTGTGACTGAACAGTTACGACAGGAATACGCTGTGACAAAATGCGAACAAGATTCAGTCAAGTGCAGGAAAAGGAGATAATATGTACGATTTAAAGAGCATATCAAATCGATCCCTGACAGAAAAAATCCGTTTTTTTGTACACCTGTTCACACTTGTGATGACTGTCTGTGTGATACCACAGGCAGTCCCTGTCCGGGCCGCCGCTGGTTTATCCGGGACAGAGGCTGTCGGAGCTTCGGCCCGATGGGTGCAGAACGACAAAGGATACCGATACAGACTTGCAGACAGATCCTATGTAAAAAATGCCTTTTACAAGATCGGAAAACATACCTATTATTTTGATGCCAAAGGCTACCGGGTCACAGGCTGGCAAAAGATCGGAAAGAAGCTGTATTATTTTACAACGACCGGGAAGATGCGCACCGGCTGGAATAAGGTTAAAGGGAAAATATTCTGCTTCACTTCCAAAGGAGCTCTGCGCACAGGCTGGTACAAGCCTGCGGACGGCAAAGTCTTTTATCTGCACAAGTCAGGTAAGGCTGGCATACGGGGGGAATTGTACACAGGATGGAACATCATCTCCGATGTGACTTACTATTTCCGCAAGGATGGAGAACTTGGAGAAATAGGCAACATGGTGAAAAGCGGCTGGGAAAAGATCGGGGATACAGAGTACTATTTTAACTCAGACGGGATCTGGACCACGACACGCATGACAAATCAGGAATTCATAGAAACCGTAGGAAATATGGCCGTATATGACATGCGCAAAACCGGTGTCCTGGCTTCCCTTACGATCGCGCAGGCCATACTGGAAAGCGGCTGGGGCCGATCGGAACTGGCATTGGAGGGCAATAACCTGTTCGGTATGAAAGCCAGCCTTTCCGGAGACAACTGGGGATCCAGATGGAAAGGCAGAGTGCATTACCTTAGAGGAACACCATACAGGGCCTATGATTCGATCCAGGAAAGTGTGGACGATCATTCCCTTTATCTGCTGGGAGCCACGATCGACGGTAAAAAGCTGCGCTACGAGGGAATCGAAAAAGCCACTACGACCCGCCAGGCGGCAAAAATCCTGATCGATGGAGGATACACATCAGGTTACCAGTATGTGGAAGATCTGGTGAGTCTGGCAAAAAAATACAATCTTACAGCGTATGACAAAAAGGCCAGAGAACCGCTGGCCGGATGAAGCATATCGGTATCAGACATGATTTTTAGTCTGAATAATTAATAAACAAGTCATAAAAAATTCATATTTTCTGCTTATAATTATAATCTGTACTTTTGGCGATGTATACGTCGCCATTTATGATCCAATTTATTTTATCCGGGAGGACAACCACATGAAAAAAATGTTTGCTCCGCTTCTTGCCCTGACTCTCTGCCTGGGTATGGTTCCTGCTGTGCCGGCCATGGCAGCCGATACATCAGATGTCAAAGTCGGCTTCATCTTCCTTCATGACGAAAATTCCACCTACGACCTCAACTTTATCAATGCGGCTAAAGAAGCCTGCGAACAGCTCGGCGCCGAGTATGTATTCAAGACCGGCATCGATGAGTCCGAGGCCTGCTACGAGGCGGCTGCGGATCTGGCTGACAGCGGCTGTGATATCGTCTTTGCCGACAGCTTCGGCCATGAGGACTATATGATCCAGGCTGCCATGGAGTATCCTGAAGTACAGTTCTGTCATGCCACCGGTACCAAGGCGCATACAGAGGGACTGGCCAACTATCACAACGCCTTTGCATCCATCTATGAAGGACGCTACCTTGGCGGTATTGCCGCAGGCATGAAGCTCAACCAGCTCATCGAGGAGGGCAAGATCACAGAGGATCAGGCCAAACTCGGATATGTCGGCGCCTTCACTTATGCAGAGGTTATCTCCGGATATACATCCTTCTTCCTCGGCGCCCGTTCTGTCTGCCCGACCGCTACGATGGAGGTTACCTTCACAGGTTCCTGGTATGATCCTGCGCTGGAGCAGGAGGGAGCTGTAAAGCTCATCGGCAACAACTGTGTGGTACTTTCCGAACATGCGGATTCCATGGGCGCTCCTTCAGAGTGTGAAAAAGCCGGTGTTCCCTTCGTATTCTATAACGGTTCCGCTGCGGATGCCTGCCCGAATACCTATATCGTCGCATCCAGGATCAACTGGGCACCTTACTTTGAGTTCATCATCAACGCTGTCGCAAACGGCGAGGAGATCCCTGCCGACTGGACAGGCACGATCGCTACGGATTCCGTCCAGCTCGTCGGCATGAATGATGCCGCTGCCGCTCCCGGTACCACAGAGGCGATCGAGGAAGCCAAGGCAAAACTCGAGTCCGGCGAACTCCATGTGTTTGATACGGCCACATTTACAGTAGGCGATGCCGCACTTGAGACCTATATGGCTGATGTGGATACGGACGAGGCTTATGAGGGCGATACTGAGGCAGTTTCTGACGGATATTTCCATGAGTCCGAGTATCGTTCCGCTCCTTATTTTGATATCCAGATCGATGGCATTACCCTGCTCGATACTGCCTTCTGAGCGGATTTCAATCTGACTGAATAATCATAAAGAGGATCCTGGTTTCACACAGCTGGGATCCTCTTATTCGCTATATTGTGTATTACTCCAAAAGGTAACTGTGAAGAAACAGTGACTGACAGTTACTCCGAGAGTATATTTATGAGGAGGACTTACATTTTGAGCCAGACAGCCGCCGTAGAAATGCGGCATGTGACCAAACGATTCGGTGCCGTGACGGCCAATGACGATGTGAGCATGCAGATTTACCGTGGAGAGATCCTGGCACTGCTCGGAGAGAACGGCAGCGGCAAGACGACACTTATGAATATGCTTTCAGGGATCTATTTTCCGGATGAGGGAGAGATTTATATAGGCGGGGTAAAAACAGCCATTTCATCTCCCCGGGTTGCCCTGGACCTGGGGATCGGCATGATCCACCAGCATTTCATGCTGGTAGACGTAATGACGGCAGCGGAAAATATCATCCTTGGTCTGGAGGGAAGCCTGCGCCTGAAAGAAGCCACCGCAAAGATCCTGGATATCTGCCATACCTATGGCTTTGAGATCAATCCGGAACAGAAGGTTTACGATATGTCCGTTTCCCAGAAGCAGACTGTGGAGATCGTCAAAGCCCTCTACCGCGGAGCGGATATCCTGATCCTGGACGAGCCCACAGCCGTCCTGACGCCGCAGGAGACGGACCGTCTCTTTGACGTACTTCGGAACATGCGCAGCGACGGCAAGACGATCGTCATCATCACCCACAAGATGCACGAGGTCGAGGCGATCTCGGATCGTGTGGCAATTTTGCGTCAGGGGCGTTATATACGGGATCTGATCACGTCGCAGACCAATGCGCAGGAGATGACCAATGAAATGGTAGGACGGTCCGTGACACTGGATATCGACCGTCCGGATCCGGTCAATGCCCAGACCCGCCTGGAGGTTCGTCATCTGACCGTTCGGAGTGAGGAAGGCGTGCTGAAGCTGGACGATGTATCTTTTACAGCGAACTCAGGGGAGATCCTGGGCATTGCCGGCATCGCCGGCTCCGGTCAGAAGGAATTGCTCGAAGCGGTGATCGGCCTGCAGAACATTGAAAACGGAGACATCATCTTCCATAATCCCAAAAAGGACCAGCCCGTCACCTTCATTCACAAAAGCATGAAAAAGGTCCGTGAGCTGGCAGCCCAGGGAGCATTCCACGACAAGGATATGAATCCCGTGACCTTTGAGGGGATGAGCACCAGGCAGATCCGTGCCATGGTCGAAGCCGGTGAAGTGCTATTCTGGGAGGATGAGATCCTGGATCTCAGAAACAAAAACCCACTGGAGATCCGTGAACTGGGCGTACGTCTGGCTTTCGTTCCTGAGGACCGTCTGGGTATGGGCCTCGTCGGCAGCATGGACATCACGGATAACATGATGCTGCGCAGCTACCGCAAGGGACACGGCGGCTTTGTGGATCGCAAGCCGCCTCATGATCAGGCAGAGGAGATCGTCAGTGAACTGAATATCTCCACGCCCGGCATTTCCACACCTGTGCGCCGCCTCTCCGGCGGAAATGTCCAGAAGGTCCTGGTGGGCCGTGAGATCGCTTTCACACCCAAGGTGCTGATGGCAGCCTATCCTGTACGTGGTCTGGATATCAATTCCTCCATGACGATCTATGATCTGCTTAACAGGCAGAAACAGAGAGGTATCGCAGTGATCTACGTCGGCGAAGACCTGGATGTGCTCCTGGAGCTTTGCGACAGGATCCTGGTCCTTTGCTCCGGCAAGGTCAGCGGGATCGTGCCGGGACGGGGAACGACCAAAGAGGAGATCGGTATGATGATGACACAGATCGGAGGTGGATCCCATGCATAATACCCGTAAAAGCGAGCCGCTCTTTCATATATCCAGGAGAGGCGTACTGCCCTGGTACATTTCATGGCTGATCCGCGGAGCGGCCCTTCTGATCGCGCTCATACTCGGAGCCCTTGTGACAAACCTTGTCACGCATCAGAATCCTGCCGATATTTATGTGACGATTGCTGAAGCCTCTTTCTCGACATCCAGGCGCAGATGGGTACTCTGCCAGAACCTGGCGATGCTGCTCGGTGTTTCTCTGGCTGTGATCCCTGCCTTCCGCATGCGATTCTGGAATCTCGGGGCGGAGGGGCAGATGCTCGCAGGCGGTCTGGCCTGTACAGCCTGCATGATCTGCCTGCGTGATATCCTCCCGGGATGGGCTGTGATCGCCGCCATGGTTGTCACCAGCCTGGCCGCGGGTGCGGTCTGGGGCGTGATACCTGCGTTCTTTAAAGCGAAATGGAATACCAATGAAACGCTGTTTACCCTTATGATGAATTACATCGCCATACAGCTGGTTTCCTTCTTTATCATTGTATGGGAAGTACCAAAAGGTGCAGGAAAGATCGGAATCATCAACCAGTCAAGCATGATCGGCTGGCTGCCGTCTGTCGGCGGGCAGAAATATCTGCTGAATATCCTGATCGTCGGCGTTTTGACGGCCATGATGAGCATTTATCTGCGATACTCCCAGCATGGCTATGAGATCTCCGTAGTCGGAGAGAGCGTACAGACTGCCCGCTATATCGGGATCAAGGTTGAGAGCGTCATCCTCCGCACGATGCTCCTCTCAGGAGCTCTCTGCGGGATGATCGGGATGCTGCTGGTCGGCGGCACAGACCATACGCTGACCACCACCATTACCGGCGGCAGGGGATTTACCGCGGTCATGGTCGCCTGGCTGGCCAAGTTCAATCCGGTCTGGATGGTCGCCACTTCCTTCCTGCTGGTATTTCTGGAGAAGGGGGCGGGAGATATCTCCACCAATTTTGGACTGAATCAATCCTATTCCGATATTCTGACAGGCATTATCCTGTTTTTTATCATAGGCAGCGAGTTTTTCATTAACTACAGGATCAGTTTCCGCAATACCGCAAAGAAAAAGGAGGCAGCCCATGTTTGACTTTTTATCATTCCTTCCCAGGGCTGTTATGCAGGGTGTACCGCTTATGTTCGGGAGCACCGGAGAGACCCTGACGGAAAAGTCCGGAAATCTGAATCTGGGAATCCCGGGCATCATGTATGTGGGGGCTATCAGCGGCGTGATCGGCGCATTCTTTTATGAAGCTTCCCTGCCCGGACCGGAAGCTTTTTCACCGCTTCCTGCTGTCCTGATCTCTACATCCTGCTGCCTGATCGGTTCTTTGCTGATGGGACTCTTATACTGCCTGCTGACAGTCACGCTCAGAGCCAATCAGAATGTGACCGGACTGGCCATGACCACCTTTGGCGTAGGCTTCGGAAATTTCTTCGGCGGCTCCCTGATCAAGCTTTCCGGCAACAGCATGCCTTATCTGGCACTCTCGGACACCAGCGCGGCCTTCCGTACAAAATTATTCCCGACTGCGGGAACAGGATGGGTCGGTACGATCTTTCTTTCATACGGCTTCCTGGTCTATCTGGCGATCGCTCTGTCCCTGGCGTCGGCCTTTGTGCTGCACCATACCCGTGTCGGCCTGCACCTGCGGGCAGTCGGTGAAAACCCGGGCACGGCTGATGCCGCCGGCATCAACGTGGCCAGGTACAAATATGTCGCAACCTGTATCGGCAGTATGATCGCAGGCCTGGGCGGCTTGTACTATGTCATGGATTATGCCAGCGGGATCTGGAGCAACAACGCGTTTGGAGACAGAGGATGGCTGGCCATCGCGCTCGTCATCTTTACGATCTGGAGGCCAAATGTGGGCGTGCTGTCCTCGATCCTTTCGGCGGACTGTACATCCTGCATATGTATATCCCGACAGGCATGA
>JAFWDX010000278.1 GCA_017515945.1 Blautia sp.
AGAATGTTTGGAGGGCCTGATCCCGTTTCCTTTTTTTTCATGTCGTGAACAGCCAACCCGACTCGCCGACTCCCCGGGTCTGACAGTCATAAACATCAGAATATGGCGTTTATGGTTGAGTAACCGGCTTCATGAAACAACGCTGAAACAACTCCGCCCCTTCGTGAGTCACTCTTGTTTTTCACAATTTACTGTGGTAAAATATCAGAATATAGATATTCCTTACAAAATATGTAACTGTAACTAATGTGTATTTTTCACAGAGTAAAGGTTCTTTTCGTCGTAATGGAAGTGCGCCCGGCCTTGGCTGTCCATCTTTTTCTGACGCACCTGCCAGAACACGCCTGCGGTGTCACAGTAAATGCAAGGTGCTGACTGAATAGTTACCACATTTACTCATACATGATCGCGATGGACAAATGACTTCAGCTGATTGTTCCCGCGGTATATGCAGGGCCGCTGAATATACAGCCAGGCCCTCCGGTACAAATGAAAAATGATGCATGACCTTACAGTTACCAGAATACAGAAAATCGGGGGTGATCATACATGGGTAAATCTGTCCATACAGAATCCGTGGACACTTTTTTTGATGCTGTTCTCAGCCTGCGCAGCCGCGAAGAATGCTATACATTTTTTGAGGACGTGTGTACCGTCAATGAGCTTTTATCCCTTGCCCAGCGCTTTGAAGTGGCCATGATGCTCATGGACAAAAAAACATATATCGAAATCGCACAGAAAACCGGTGTCTCCACTGCAACCATCAGCCGGGTAAACCGTTCACTCAATTACGGAAACAACAGCTATGAGCTGGTCGCCGAGAGGATCCGGAACCAGTCCAGGCCGGATGAGGATACGCAGAACTGATACACTTTACCCACACAGGGGGCTGCTACACAGAGGGACGGTTTCTGTGTGACAGTTCCCTGTATGTTAATCCTCTGTGGGATATCACCCTGTGCGGTTGCCTCCTGTGCGGCAGGCTCATGTGTGACAGTCCCTGTATTCTTTTACATGAAAGGAGTTTCATCATTATATGTCCGGATACCTCAAGTTGTTTCTCATTTCCATGGTCCCACTGATCGAGCTCCGTGGCGCGATACCGTATTCACAGTGGCTGGGACTGCCGATCATTCCTTCTTATGTGGTCTGCATCATCGGAAATATGATCCCGGTTCCCTTTATCTATCTCTTCGCGCAGAGGGTCCTGGAATGGGGAAAGGACAAGCCGCTCATCGGCGGACTTTTCACCTTCTGTCTGGAAAAAGGCAGAAAAGGCGGCCGTAAGCTGACTTCCAAAGCCGGCCGCGGCCTGTTTGTCGCGCTGATGCTCTTTGTCGGCATCCCGCTGCCAGGTACAGGCGCCTGGACAGGCACGCTCGCGGCGAGTATCCTGGATATGGATTTTAAACCGACGGTAGTCGCTGTCATGCTCGGAGTGCTGCTGGCAGGGCTGATCATGATGAGTGCCAGCGCGCTCGGCTTTTCTCTTTTTTAATACGGACAGGGGCAGGCTCTGGCAGCAAGAGATGACCGGAAGGGTGAAGGGGTCAGGCCCTGGCAACAAAGCGTGAACGAAAAATGAACAAAGTATGAACCCT
>JAFWDX010000279.1 GCA_017515945.1 Blautia sp.
ACCGGCCAGATACTGAGCGCGGGTGCTGCCCTGCGTACCTGCCCAGCCAAGGAATGTATATCCCTCCGGGTTCGGCACCGACGGAAGGGTCACGGATTTACCCATTGGCGCAGTAACGGCAAGAGCTGCATAAGCATCGTCGCTCCCGCCCCGGCTGTCCGCAAAGGTCAGCGTCACGCTGGCATTTTTTTTGCGGACCGCATAAAAATTCATGTTCTTTGAAACCTTGATCAGTGTACCAGCCGGATAAACAGGAGATGTTTTTCCCTTTTTGGTCGTCCAGCCCAGATTTTCATAACCTGCCACCGTCGGAACCTCGGGAAGGGTAAACGTGGAATCCTTATATACGAGCCGCGTCATCCGGGAATATGTAGCCCCCGTATTTGTCCCGTTGTTATTATTGAACCGGATCGTGCAGCCTTTGATCCGGACCGTATAAAAAACGGTATTGCGGGTGATCTTCACCTTTTCCGCCGGTTTGTACTGTACTTCGGTACTGTTTTTTTTCTTTGCCCAGCCGAGGCTGATGTACCCGGTCTTATCCGGCAATGCGGGCAGAGTCAGTTTTTTGCCTTTATTGACCTTGACCGTCAGCTCCATCAGTTTCTTGCTCGCCCTGCCGTCTGTCTCGCGAAAGCGCACCGTGCAGACCGTTGCAGCCTGTACGGGCTGCGTTCCCAGGAGCGTGCCTCCCGAGAGCACAAAGAAGATAAGCCATGCGGCAAGTACTGTGCAGGCTTTTCGCAGCCTCTCCATAAGAAGCTGTCTGTTAGTGTTCATTGATCTCTCCCCTCTGTCATTTTAATCTTATACATCCGCGAGGACGTGGGCGCCGTCACCGATGTCAACCACATAAAACTCAGCTTCGTGGCCCACCTTCTTTTCGTATGCTGCGCCGATCTCACGGACAAAAGAATCTACCTCATCGTTCCTGACAATGCTCACGGTACATCCGCCGAACCCGCCGCCGGTGATCCTCGATCCCAGTACACCCGGGTGCGCCCAGGCCAGATCCACCAGGATGTCGATCTCCGGACAGGAGACCTCGTAGTCGTCCCTCAGGGAAACATGCGATGCGTTAAGAAGCCGGCCGAATTCCTCCAGGTCCTGGTTCTGCAGCGCCTCCACTGCCCGGATCGTGCGGCGGTTCTCGTAGACGGCATGCTTTGCGCGGCGCCTGCATACCTCATCCGTTATGGCGTCCTTATGCGCTTCAAATTCCTCTTCGGTCAGATCCCCCAGTGAACGGATATCGCAGACCTTCTGCAGATCCGCAAGGGCCTGTTCGCATTCACGGCGGCGGTCATTGTAGGCGGAGTTGACCAGGGAATGCTTGACCTTGCTGTTGGTTATGACGATCCGGGCATCAGGCAGGCGGATATCCGCATATTTGTATTCCAGCGTATTGGTGTCAAGGAAGATCGCACAGTCCTTCCTGCCCATGGCGCTGGCAAACTGATCCATGATGCCGCAGTTCATACCGTTAAAATTGTTTTCCGAATACTGTCCGATCAGCGCCAGATCCTGATTGGTCAGAGAATCAAAGCCATACATATCACGAAGCATCGTGCCGGTCAGCACCTCCAGGGATGCGCTCGAGCTCAGTCCCGATCCGCTGGGAATATTGCCCCAGATCAGGAAGTCAAAGCCGGTATCAGGCTTAAATCCGCGGCCGTCGAAAGCCCACACAACGCCCTTGGGATAATTGGTCCATCCCGCCTCCGCAGAAGGCGTCAGATCGTCAAGGGACGATGTCAGCATCCCTGCGCGTGAAAAATTCAGGGAATAAAAGCGGATCTGACGGTCTGTGCGTTTTCTGGCCAGTCCGTAGGTACCGATCGTCAACGCGCAGGGAAACACATGGCCCCCGTTATAATCCGTGTGTTCTCCGATGAGATTGACACGTCCCGGTGCAAAGTAAGCCCTGGGCCGCGGTCCCTCTCCGTACATCTTGTCGAATTCACTGTACATCAGTTCCAGATTTACATCTCTCTCAGCCATAATTACATCTCTCCTATCAATTATTTGCGCGGGTAAATACGACCGCTTCCACAAAGGTAAAGAAGACATTCCCTGCCTTTTCAAACATTTCAGCACTTTCTTCCCTGCCGTTCGCCTTCACCTCACCGGTAGCCGGATCCAGCAGCCAGGTATTGTATTCATCATACCCGACGATCACCGTACTGGTCCTGCTCCCTGTCTTGGCGATCAGCGGCCGTGCAGAGCTGACCTCATAAAGGACATCCTCCAGCCCGCAGCCGGAGAGATCCAGAATCGTTCCGGCTTCTCCCACAGCCTCCTGCAGCGCTGCCTGATCCAGCCAGCCCTCGCGGATGCACGATGGGATATCATCCAGATTGAGCATCACATTGGTTTTCATGTTGCCGCGTTCCCAGATATACTGCTGGGCCCGGTTCAGTACCACGCCAAAGGTCTCGTTCGCCCGCATGATCGCGGGTCCCGGTTCCTCCCATGTGCTGTCCAGACCGCCTCCTGCATAAACAAAGAAAATCTGATCCGGCGCGGTCTGTTCATCCAGCTTGATCGTCCGGTCATGGACGCTGCGGGTCTTTGCATAGATGACCAGCGGGGTCTGCGCGACACAGGGCTCCTCAAAGGCCAGGCGCACCAGAGTGCCCCGGCGGTAGGAGAGCGCCAGTTCCACCTTGGCCATCCCGGCTGTCTGGGAACTGTTATTGAGGATATTGTCATCCTTCGTGTCCTTAAACGTGCCTCCTGATTTCGTCCCCATTGTAAAGGACAGCAGCATCGGTCCCAGATCATAACTTGTGATGTACAGATCCTTCTCAGCGGTGTATTTTTTCAGAAGGGTTCCATCAAAGTCCTCAATGCGTAGCTGCCGGAGCCCCTCCCGGGTGTGTCCCTCCTCGTCCGTCAGGATATCCTGTTCCCTGAGGATCCCGTAGATCAGGTCTTCATTCATAAAACCGATCAGCCGGAGCTGTCTGCCCTCCTTCGGCCTGATCAGACGTTTTTTGAGGGTTTCAAAGTCGATCAGCCGGATCTGTCCGGCATGCTTTCCCTCCTGAATGATCCAGGCTGCGTGGGCATGACCGCGGGACACCGCGAACTGCGAGGACACGATGCCATCCTCCAGCACCGCATAGCTGCCTTCGTCTATATTGATCTGGTAAAGGCTTCCGCCGAAGAGGATATAAAGGGCGCCGTCTTCACTTACATAAGAGAGCTTGCCCAGATCCTCCTTGAGGAACTGGAAGGACTCGGTGGATGGAATAAACACCCTCTCCTCCACCACATTCCGGTCGTTATTATAATGGTAGACGCACAGGCCGCAGTAGCCTTCTCTTTCACCCCGGTTCATGTAGCCATAGACGACGAAATCCATATCGCCGTTGTCCTCCAGCCGGATGATCTGGATCCCGTGCTCCACGCGCGAATCCCGCACATCCCCGCCCTGCCGGCGGCGGAAGCTGAACACCTGAGTAGTCCGGGCATCGTCCGGCGATACCGTCCACAGCTCACCCTCCTGGACAAAAGCCGTAATGCCTGCCGCCTGATTCGTCACATAATCCACATGCCGGTCCCGGATCCCCAGAAGCAGACCTTCGGTGGTGAAGCTCGCCAGTGTGGGTGTAAATACCTGTCCCACATGCCGGTCAAAGTCCAGCAGCATCATTTCCTCCGCGGTATAACGCATCCGGTAGAATTCCGTGACATTGTAGATTTCATTCTCATTGCTTTCGCCCAGTGTACTGAGCTGATAATCGATATAGATGCTTGCCGTGGTTTCGTTGATATCTTTAATGATCGGAATGCCTCTCTGGCGGATCCGCGGAGCCATGTCGCCCCAGCTGATCTGCGTCAGGCTGGCCGTGATGTCGATGGAGCTGTAGTTCGTTCCCGTGGCTGCCGGATCCGGCTCGATATAATCGACCAGCTCAACGAATTTCTGGTTGTCCAGGCATCTGTCGACAAAGCTGTTGACAAAATTCAGATATCCCACAGCGTTAAGGTTGGATCTCGAGATGACCCTGGTGTAATAATAGGCATTGCCCTGATTCGTCTCCAGCATGATCTGCATGGAGTATTCCTGGTTGAGCAGCAGGCTGCTGGTGATCTCCGTCGTTGTGCGCAGATAGCTGTCATCCGCCTCAAGGGTCTTGATCTTGCGGTTCTCCATGACCTTGCTGCCGTCGGAGGAGCGGATCTCATAGGAAAGGCTGTACACCTCCAGGTCATAAGGGTTGACCACAAATGTCAGCTCCCTGGTGCTGTCCAGAGGAGTAATGCTGTCCCGGATAAAATCCTCCTGCATCGGCTGTGCATAGCCGATCATCCTATTCGCCAGCACACCGGAAAACTCCATCATCACCTCGGCCATGACCGGGTCGTTCATATCCTGGCGATTCTCCGTATCCTCCCCGGCCATGAGAAAGATCGTCACGAGCAGACTGAGAAGGAAAGCAGACAGCAGGATCAGGATCCTGCGCAGGATTTTCTTTATGCTCTGCATGCCAGACTCTCCATCATCTGCTGTGTCAGCCGCAGGGAATTTTCACACGCCATCTTTTCAAAGGCGCCGTAATCCATGGCAGCACTGTCATCAGCCTTGTCCGATACCGCCCGTATGACCAGGAAGGGGATCCGGTTAAGCACGCAGACCTGGGCGATCGCCGCCCCCTCCATCTCCACAGCCAGCGCGTGGAACTCACGCACGATCTGTTCCTTCACTGTCCGGTCAGAAATGAACTGGTCGCCCGACGCGATCCGCCCCTGAAACACGCGGATATCCGGATTTACCACCGCGCAGGCCTCTGCCGCCAGTTCCCGCAGACCCTCATCCGCCTCAAAGGAAAAGACGGGCATCTGAGGGATCTGCCCCTTTGCGTAACCGAAGACAGCCGCGTCCACATCATGATGTACCAGATCCGTCGAAAGCACAATGTCTCCGATATCGATCCCGGCATTCAGGCTCCCTCCGATCCCGGTGTTTATCACACCATCCACACCGAAACGGCTGATCAGCAGCTGTGTACAGACAGCGGCGTTCACCTTGCCCACGCCGGAGCGCACCACGACTGCCGGCATTCCGGCCAGCTCCCCCTCATAAAAATCCATCGTCCCGGCCGTGGTCACCACAGGCTCCTTCATCCGCCCTCGCAGTGCGTCTACCTCGATCTCCATCGCGCCGATGATCCCGATTTTTTTCATTATTCAGATACTCCTTATTGTCAGTCCTTTTTCTGCGGCTGCACTGCCGCAGGGTGTTTCATCATTATCTC
>JAFWDX010000280.1 GCA_017515945.1 Blautia sp.
AGGAACCTGTCCCCCTGACTCACCTGGAACCTGACTCCTGACTCACCTGGAACCTGACTCCTGACTCACCTGGAACCTGCCCCCTGACTCATTTCACTTCTTCCGGTTCCTGAGCATCGCAAACACGCTCTGGATCACGATGAACATGAACAGCAGCGCCGCCGTCAGAATGTTCGGCCAGGAGCTGGCCAGCTTTCCGTTCGTCTTGACTATGGAGGAAATGGTTCCGTTGATCAGCACGCCGAAGAAGGACCCGAGGACATTGCCCACGCCGCCGGTCAGCAGCGTGCCGCCGATGACGGCCGAGCTGATGGCATCCATCTCCAGACCCAGCGCCTGGGAAACGGAACCTGCCATCGTGTTCAGGCAGTAGCAGATCGCGCCGATGGAGCAGAAGATGGAGGAGAGCATGTACGCGCTCATCTTGATCTTCTTGACGTTCAGACCCATCATGGCCGCGGAGACCGCATTGCCGCCGATGGCGTAAAAGGACCGGCCCAGCTTTGTATGCCGCAGCATGACAAAGGTGACGATCAGGAGCAGCAGTGCGATCACCACACTGGGGCGAATATAGGGCGTCATGTATTTCCCTTTGTTATTGAGATATCCGCCGAAGGGAATGTTGATCTTGGTGTTCGCCCAAGCGTAGAAAAGCGCACTGGTCTGCTGTGTGATGGAAACCTGTTCCGTACAGATCACGGCGGTCATGCCTCTGCAGAAGAACATACCGGCCATGGTCACGATAAAGGGCTGGATCTCCAGATACCCGACCAGGAAGCCCTGGAACATGCCGAAGGCGACGCCGATCAGCAGTACCAGAAGTACCATCACGATGGCATTCATACCGGCCCGCATGCCTGTGGCCAGGATCATGCAGTCCATGGCGATGAGCGCGCCGACGGAGATGTCGATGCCTGTCGTGAGCATGACCACCATCAGACCGCAGGTCACGCAGATCAGGCCCGAATTGGTGATCAGGATGTTCAGGAACGTCTGCAGATGCGTAAAGCCCTTGTGCCCGTAGGCCAGGCAGCCGCCGGCATACAGCGCGGCAAACAGGGCGATGGTGATCAGCAGCAGAATCGTATGACCGTTCATTCTCGTTTTTCTTTTCATGATTCCGCTCCTTTCGCCAGTCTGGCCGCACTTCTTCTCTTCATGTACGCTTTAAGCGGCGGTGCCTGGATCGCCACGATCAGGATAACGATAATGGCCTTGAATACCGGCGCCTGGGTCGAAGAGACGCCCAGCGCGTACAGGGTGGTGGTGATGGCCTGGATGGTGTAGGCTCCGATGATGGAGCCGGCCAGGTTGAATTTGCCGCCGCCCAGGGAATTGCCGCCGAGGGCCACAGCCAGGATGGCATCCATCTCAAAATACAGGCCGATGTTGTTGGAGTCCGCCGAGGTGATCCTCGAGGACGCCACGATGCCCGCGATACCTGCGAACAGGCCGCAGAGCGTGTAGGTCAGGAAAATGATCCGTCTGGAATTGAGGCCGGCGATACGGCCGGCCTTGTCGTTGATACCGACGGACTGGATATACATGCCCAGAGCCGTTTTTCTGAGCAGAATGGCGATGACCAGAATACAGACCGCCGCGATGATCACCGGCGTGGGGATCATCCCGCAAAAGCCGCCAAAGAAACCGAAGGTGCCGTTTCGCACGTACACGATCAGGTCATTGCAAAGCAGCAGACCGATGGCTCTCGCCGCGGAGAACAGGATCAGCGTCGCCACCATGGGCTGGATATGGAAATACGCGACAAGTGTTCCGTTGAACATGCCGCAGATCACGCCGAGCAGAATGCCTGCCAGCACGCCGACGATCAGCGGAACGGCCAGGGTCGTGGTGGAGGAAACGCCGTAGCCGGCCAGCAGCATGCAGCAGAAGCTGGCGCACAGGCTCATCACGGAGCCGACGGAGATATCGGTACCGGCGGAGGAGGACACGACCAGAGTCATGCCGATGGCCAGGATGGCCACCTCGCTGCCGCGGTTGAGGATATCGATGATACGTCCATAGAGGATCGTCCCGTTACCGGTCGTCTGCCGGAGCGTGATCATGAAAAAGGAAAGAGGGTTGGCGCCGCCCGCCGCGTCATGGATGATGTTGACGGCCATGACCAGCAAAAGGCTCATCACCGGAAGGAACAGGCTCCATCCCTTGATTCTGGACCATACGGACTGTTTATTCATGCGTCTGTTCACCTCCTGCGATCGCTTTCATGACATTTTCCTGGGTCAGGTCGTGATCCAGCTCGCCCACCTTTTCGCCGTCGCGCATGATGGCCATCCGGTTGCAGGTACGCAGCATCTCGGAGATCTCGGAGGAGATGAACAGGATGCTCTTGCCCTCTCCGGCCAGCTTCACGATCATCTTCTGGATCTCGGATTTGGTACCAACATCGATGCCTCGGGTAGGCTCGTCGAGGATCAGGAAATCCGGATCGGTCGCCAGCCATCTGGCCAGGATCACCTTCTGCTGATTGCCGCCGGAGAGCTGTTTGACCAGGGTCTCCTTGCTGGCGGTCTTGATCTGCACCAGGTCGATATACCGGTCGGCGATCTCCTCCTGCTTCGCGCGGGGCAGCTGATTGAACATGCCTCTCTTGGCCTGCAGCGCCAGAATGATATTTTCACGCACCGACAGATCCCCGATGATGCCCTCGGCCTTTCTGTCGTCCGGGAGCATGCCCATGCCCAGATTCATGGCATCGATGGGCTGATTGATCTTCACTTCTTTTCCGGCGACCTTGAGCGTGCCGGTGCTGGCCTTGTCCGCGCCGTAAATGGAGCGCGCCAGCTCGCTGCGCCCGGATCCCAGCAGACCCGCGATACCGACGACCTCGCCCTTGTGGATATCCAGGTCAAAGGGTTTGACAGTACCTGTGTGAGAAAGGCCCCGTGCGGAGATCTCCAGCTCGTTCTTGCTCACATCCTCGATGCTTTCCTTCTGGATCTCCGCCAGATCATCCAGGTTCTTGCCCATCATGGCGGCCACCAGCTTCACACGGGGCAGCTCCGCGATGGGATATTCCCCTACGAGCTGGCCGTCACGCAGCACTGTGATCCTGTCGCACACCGCGTAAACCTGCTCCAGGAAATGCGTGACAAAGATGATGCCAACGCCCTTGTCGCGGAGGTTCCTCATCAACGTAAAGAGCTTTTCCACCTCTTCGTCGTCCAGAGAGGAGGTGGGCTCGTCCAGGATCAGTACCTTGCACTCCATGTCCACGGCCCGCGCGATGGCGACCATCTGCTGGATGGCGAGGGAATAGTTTTCCAGGTTCTGCGTCACATCGACGGAGATTCCCAGCTCATCCATGATCTTTTGGGAACGTTTATTATAGGAACGGCGGTCCACGGTATGGAAACGGGTCATGGGCTCACGGCCGATGAACAGATTTTCCGCTACGGAAAGGTTCGGGCAGAGGTTGACCTCCTGATACACCGTGGAAATGCCCACAGCCTGGGCATCCTTTGTGGAATGGTTTCTGACCGGTCCGTCGATCCCGTCCACACGGATCTCGCCGGCCTCAAAGTCGTTGATGCCGGTCAGACATTTGATCAGTGTGGATTTACCCGCCCCGTTTTCGCCCATCAGGGCGTGGATCTCACCTTTGCGGAGGGTAAAGTCTACATTTGAGAGCGCCTTCACACCGGGGAAGGTCATGGTGATCCCCCGCGCGGTCAGCACGACATTATCCTGCATATGTTCTCCTTTCGCCTTTCTTCACCGCTACGAGGCCACGCGCAGGCTCTTTTCTTCACAATGAAAGTGCGCCTGGCCCTGGCTGTTCAACTTTGTTTCAAGCACATCGCAGTAAATGCGAGGTGCCGGCAGAACAGTTACTACAGCTCTTTATACAAAAAACGGAGGTTCCCGGTTTATAAGGGAACCTCCGGTTCATTACGGCATTCACGCCGCGGAAACCGCTTTATTTTATATCATGCCTGTTCCCGCGTGTATACATCCGGATTAATACTGAGCTTCGATAACCTCGTCTGTAACAACGGTCATTTCCTGAGCCACACCGTCGATCTCAAAATCAACGACCTGGTCTTCCAGAGCATACCAATGCTCGACCATGTATACTTCCTTCTCAGGAGTCTCACCAGCTTCGATCTGTTTGATGACCTCTTCAACAAACGGAGCAGCCAGCGGGTTGCACTCGAAGTCAGCTGTGATCTTGCCGGCTTTGACATCTTCCAGACCTGCGGTGCAGGCATCATAGGAGATCAGGATGACATCGTTTCCGGGGCCATAGGTCACACCGGCGTTATCCATGGCTGTCATGGCGCCGAAAGCTTCGTTATCATTCTGGCAGACAACAACGTTGAACTGTCCTTCATAGGATTTGCAGTAGTTCTCCATGACTTCCTGGCCGCCGGCCTCGGTGAAGTCACCGGTCTGCTCGTCGATCAGATTCCAGCCATATTTCTCAGCGACTTCGTTGAAGCCTTCGGAACGGCCGATCTGAGCGGAAGAACCGGTGGAACCGGAGATCGTCAGAACGTTGAGCTCTTCGATGCCCTGCTTGTCGGCATAAGCCTTCAGCCATTCGCCAGCTGCCAGACCTTCTGTCTTGAAGTTGGAGCCTACCCATGCGGCATATTTGTCGGAGTCATCGATGGTACGGTCGATTACGATAACCGGGATGCCGGCATCCTCGCACTCTGTAAGGACTGTGTCCCAACCGGTAGCGATGATGGGGTCGATGATGATGTAGTCAACATCCTGCTCGATGAAGGAACGGACAGCTTCCTTCTGAGCTGCTTCGTCGTTGTCACAGTCTACAAAGCTCAGATCATAGCCGTTCTCTGCGGAGAAAACATCCTGGCAGGACTTTGTGGAAGCGGTACGCCAGTCAGATTCATGACCAACCTGTGCGAAACCGATGCTGATGACATCGTCGGAAGCGGAGACAGCCATAGCCGGCAGCAGAGCTGCAGCCAGAGCGGTAACGATGATAGCGCTGAGTTTTCTCATAATATCCTCCTTTTACGCTTTGCCTGTCCCGGGACTCATTCACAGATCCATAACGCATCCCGTACGACAGGGCAACTTCGTGTTTCTTAAGTTTCTGATAACAGTATAAGTTTTTCCTACTTTTTGTTCCATGAGTTCTTTTCCCGGAAATGGTTCATTTTTTACCGGAGCAGTAAAGAAATTCGCTAAAAAAGTAGAATTTTTTACCGGGAACGGTTGTTTTTTTTATGAGTCAGGGGGCAGGTGGAATGAGTC
>JAFWDX010000281.1 GCA_017515945.1 Blautia sp.
GTTCATTTTCCGTCCACGCTTTGTTACCGGGGCCTGACCCCTTTTATACGTTACTCTCTATCGTCCTGATTCTCATCGTCCTCGACCTGATCCTCATCGTCCTCGTCCCAGTCCTCGTCATCCTCGTCCTGATCCTCGTCGTCCTCATCCCAGTCCTCGTCGTCCTCGTCCCAGTCCTCGTCGTCCTCGTCCCAGTCCTCGTCGTTCTCGTCCCAGTCCTCGTCGTCCTCGTCCCAGTCCTCGTCGTCTTCGTCCCAGTCTTCGTCGTCTTCGTCCCACATCTCACCGAATACGCCGCTTGATTCCAGTTTTTCCAGCATATTGTCGAACACGATCGGGATCAGGTCATCCTCCGATTCATTCGGATATTGTTTCTTGAGCCTTTCCAGCTCCTTTTCTCCCATATCCTTCAGATAATTTTCAATTTCCGAAAAGATGGCTTCCTCTTCGGGGGAGAGATCTTCGTCGAAATCATCTCCATATTCAAAGGCGTCCTGGAACGCGTTGAGCACGTTAATCTCTCTCACAGAGACCTTCACTTTGATAAATGCGGTCAGAGGAAAGATCTGATCCCTTTTTTCCCTGTCCGGTACGATGATCTCCGTCGGCAGTCCGTTTTTTTCCACCCAGCGTGCCAGCAAAGTGCACATGGCCTCGCCGGAGGAATCCTCCGCTTTAAGCGGCATCTCATCCAGGATTTCTCCGGACATATGATCAGCAAGGAGCGCGACCCTGATCAGAATATCAGGCATGATCTCCGGTTCATAATCAAAGATTTTGTCTTCGGCTTCATATTCCTCCTCTGTAAAAGGCATTCTGTCCATCCCGTTCAAAAAAACCGTACTCAACTCCAGCGTCTTTCCGCTCTTTTTCCTGACAGCGGATTTCAGGGCAAACTCCTTTCCTTTGGGAATCGCTCCCGGCTCCTGTACGATAAATGTCCTGGGAAGCTCCAGCTGTGGGAATGGATCCTCCTCCCCGGGTGCGTATTCAATGATGCATGTACCCGTGACGGCCGGCATGGCAGCAGCAATTCCTGCGTCTGCTGCTTCGAGCAGAAGGGTCAGTCCCTCTGCCATCATCCGGGCCTCCTCGTCCGTGAGCAGTGTCTGATGCTCGTATCTGTGATACCGGAAAAACACCGGCCGGCTTTGTCCTTTTTCAAAGTCCAGTCCGAGAGCCTCGAGCAGCTCCGGAACACACTCCGGCAGAAAATTCTGACCCTTGAAAGCAAACGCCATACCATCCTGTCTGAAATAGTATTCCGTATTATTTCCTCCGAGCTGTTCCTTGTGCCAGCTCCTGTACAGATCAGCCAGCCCGTACTCTCCGAGGGAAAAATACAGTCGGTCGCTCATTTCAGGAAAGGAAAAATATGCCTGCTGCCCGTCCTTCAGCGTGACGGCTACGGCCTGCGTGGGCCGGAACAGATCCCATATCTGCCTGTCTTTACAGGTCTTTCCCAGTTCATACAGTTCTTTCCATATTTTCAGATCCATACTCCACTCCTTCATTTTTTATACTGGCGCGATTAAACAAAACGGAAAATATACCTGGTTTTCCGCGCGGTATATGCAGACGCTCTAAATACATGGAAGCATAGCGTTCCATGTATTTAGACCCTCTAGTATATTGACAGATTCCCCTTATATGTTATAATCTGAAAACAGTTTTCATTTTCATCTTTCGGAGGAAACATTCTATGAGAATAACAAAACCGGCTGTTCATCTTTTGTTCCACGCACCTGCCAAGGCACGCCTGCGGTGTCGCAGTAAATGCGGGATGGTGACTAAACAATTACCAAAACTGATCTTTAATTTCATCCTTGCCATGGCAGCCTGTGCCGCCTGCAGTACCGTCAACTGTAAAGCAGCTGAAGCTCCTTCCGATGATCCGCTGCGGGTCGTGGCCTGTATTTTTCCGGAATACGACTGGGTCAGGCAGGTCCTTGGTCCGGACAGCCCCGTCCAGGCAGATCTGCTCCTGAGCCAGGGGGTTGATATGCACAGCTTTGCCCCATCCGCACAGGATATCGTCTCCGTTTCAGACTGTGATCTGTTCATCTACACAGGGGGAGAGTCCGACGCCTGGGTCAATGACATCCTGAAGCAGTCTGCGAATCCGGACCTGGTCTCACTCAATCTCATGGACATCCTGAGAGAGCATCTCCTGGATGAAACCGTCCTGGAAGGCATGACCGCCGGGGAAGAACATCACGAGGGACATTCTGATGAAGAGGATGCCCTTCATGAAGCCGATGAACATATCTGGCTTTCACTTAAAAATGCCTGCATCTGTACACAGGCCATCGCGGACGCCCTCGCCGGGCTGGATCCGGCCAATGCGCAGCTTTACCAGAACAACGCCGAGGACAGCATCGCCGCCCTCAATGAACTGGATGCAAGCTATCAGGCCGCTGTGGACAGCGCAGCACAGAAAAGCATCCTGATCGCGGACCGTTACCCCTTCCGCTATATGGCGGAGGACTACGGGCTCACCTGTTATGCGGCATTTTCAGGCTGTACGGCCGAGACGGAAGCCAGCTTTGAAACCATCGCATACCTGACAGGAAAGCTCGACGAACTGGACCTGCACACAGTCCTGGTCACGGAAAGCTCTGACCGCAAACTGGCAGAAACCATCGTAAAAGGATCCGCGGATCCGAGCCGGCAGATCCTGGTGCTGGATTCGCTTCAGAGCACTACGCTCCAGGATACCCTCGACGGTGCCACATATCTCTCCTCCATGGAGGCCAACCTGGACGTCCTCAAACAGGCGCTTGCGTGATCTGCTGGTAACTGTTCAGTCACAAGCTCCTTCACAGTTATGAGGCCGGGCGCAGCTCCTTTCGTCGAATTGAAAGTACGCCCGGCCTTTGCTGCTCAGCTTTTATCTCACGCACCTGCCAAGGCACGCCTGCGGTGTCGCAGTAAATGCGAGGTGCTGACTGAACAGTTACATCTGCTGTACTTTAATCTTGTGCAGCAACGCCTCTGCCTCCCGCGCGCCGGCCAGCCAACGGTCAAACGCCGTTGCGCTGCCGGCGGCGCAGCCCAGACGCAGGGCCTTTTCATAATCATCCGGATCGCGTGTCAGCGACGCCAGAAATCCCGCCAGCATCGAATCTCCCGCCCCCACTGTGGAGACGGCATTTCTTTTTTCTTCCAGTACAGCCTGAAACAGCCTCCCGTCCTTCGTCAGAAGCCAGGCTCCCTTTTCCCCGCAGGACAAGAGTACATTTTCCGCGCCATCCTCCTGGCAGCGGCGCATCAGCCTGAACAGCTTCCACTGTAACTGTTCAGTCACAAGCTCCTTCACCGTTACCTCCCGCTCATCATCTGCAGGTCCGCCCCGGAGCGTTGTCTGGGAATCATCCATGCCATACAATCCCAGCAGCTCCTCCTCATTCGGCTTGATCAGAAAGGGATGAAGCGGTAAAGCATCCCGCAGCGCGCTCCCTTCCGCATCCACGACTGTACGTGCACCACGGCGGGCGGCTATCCCGCATAACCTGCCATACAGGTCGGCGCAGGCTGCAGGCAGGTTTCCGGAAAGGACCAGCGTATCCCCATCGGTCAGGCACTCCGCTTTTTCAAGCAGGCCATCTATCGCAGACTCCGGTATATCCGGTCCCTTGCCGTTAATGGCTGTCTCATTCTCACAGTCCAGTTTGACATTGATCCGGGTTTCTCCTGCGGGCAGGATGGTAAAATCGCATCGACAGCCATACCTGGCCGCCAG
This sequence comes from Blautia sp., assembly GCA_017515945.1. Lineage (GTDB taxonomy): Bacteria > Bacillota > Clostridia > Lachnospirales > Lachnospiraceae > Blautia_A. Next base: position 3,743 of record JAFWDX010000281.1, read on the forward strand.
AGCAGCCAGCAGCTCCCCGACATTTCCCGCAGCAAAACCCCAGGCGACGGAGGGAACCCCAAACCGGGAAAGCATCACGGATACATTGAGACCCTTTCCTCCGGGCAGGGCCTCCTCTCCCGCAGCCCGATTGATCCGTCCCGGTTCAAAACCGCTGCCGGACAGGTCCATATGATAATCCACAGCGGGATTTACTGTCAGCGTATAGAGCATGTCATTACCCTCCGTAACTGTTCAGCCACAGGTTTCATAGCAATGAAAGCGGGCCCGGCCAGGCGCAGGCTCCTTTCTTCGCAATGTAAGTGCGCCTGGCCCTGGCGGCTGAACTTCTGCACCATGTACCTGCCAAGGCACGCCTGCGGTGTCGCAGTAAATGCGAGGTGGTGACTGAACAGTTATATCCTTTTTTAATATACTCGCAAAATCAATTATATAGAATTTCTTCCAAAAAGACAAACTGATTCACTTGTTTTCCTGTGAAATCTTCCGTCTTTTATTTTTTGGTTCAGGCGCTATAATGAGGGACGTTTGAAAACAGTTTATATTCATTATTAAAGTGAGTTTTTTAAGAAAGTTTTTTAAAGGAAGTTCTGTACCATGAAAGATATGACTGAAGGCAATCCCTTACGTATGATCCTGACCTTTGCCCTGCCGCTGCTGCTGGGAAATCTGCTGCAGCAGCTTTATAATGTGGCAGACGCAGCCGTCGTCGGACGTTTCCTTGGCGCCGATGCCCTCGGCGCGGTCGGGGCGACCAGCAGTGTGCAGTTTTTGATCCTGGGCTTTTGCATTGGCATCTGCACCGGTTTCTGTGTACCGATCGCAACGAAATTCGGTGCCCATGATGAAGTCGCGATGAGACAGCTGATCTTTAACGGGATCGTGCTGGCCGGGATCGTGGCCGCCGTGATGACAGGCGCATGCGTACTCCTTTGTCCTCAGATCCTGCGGCTCCTGTCCACCCCCGACAATATCTGGAATGATACATATATGTATATTCTCGTCATATTTATCGGGATTCCCTTCACCATACTGTACAATCTCTCGGCCGGGATCCTGCGGGCGGTAGGCGACAGCCGGACACCTTTTCTCCTGCTGGCTTTTTCGACGGTGACTAATATTTTCCTGGACATTTTCTGCATAGCGGTCCTGCATTGGGGTTGTGCCGGTGCGGCCATCGCTACGGTTGCCTCCCAGGGACTCAGCGGCCTGCTCTGCACGCTTACCATATTCAGGAAATATGAATTCCTGCGGATCCGCAGGGAAGAAAGAGTTGTATCCCGTTCCCTTTGCGGCAAGCTCCTGATGATGGGACTGCCCATGGGTCTGCAGTTTTCCATCACGGCCATCGGCAGCATGGTCATGCAGTCCGCCAACAACGCGCTGGGGAGCACCTATGTCTCCGCCTTTACAGCCGCTGTCAGGATCAAGCAGTTTGTCATGTGTCCCTTTGATGCCATCGCTACAGGCGTGGCGACCTTCTGCAGCCAGAATTACGGCGCCGGAAGCAGCCGCCGCATCCATGAGGGATACCGGATTGGCATCGTTATGGCCGTTGTCTACGGATTGGTGAGCGGCACCATGCTGATCATCTTTGGCCGAAGGGCCTGCCTGCTTTTCCTCGAACCGTCCCAAACGCGGATCCTGGATGCCGCAGCCCTCTACATGCGGATATCCGGAGTCTGGTTCTGGATGCTCGGGATCCTCAATGTCAACCGGATCACGGTCCAGGGACTGGGCTTTTCCGGCAGAGCCGTATTTTCAGGCGTCATGGAAATGTTCGCCCGCGCCGGAGTCGTGACTCTGCTCGTCTCCCGGCTTGGGTTTACAGCCATATGTATGGCCGACCCGGCTGCCTGGATCGCGGCAGTCGTGTATAATCTGCCGATGTGCCTCCTGGTGCTTCGCAAGGTGAGCCTGATCTGCGGTGATATGGATATAAAAATGAGTCACGGGGACA
>JAFWDX010000282.1 GCA_017515945.1 Blautia sp.
GAAAGGTCCCCAGTTCTGACACTTCTGCTGCCAGGTCAAGCATCCGTTCCTGCGACTGCACTGTCCAACTGATCCGACGTCCCTCCAGGTCATATCCCTCCGGCAGAACGCTGCCGATGGCTCTGAGATATGCCTCATCTGAAGCGGAGCTTTCGGCGCAGGATGCCGCCAGATTGTCAAGCGCTGCCAGATCCTCTTCTGCGCGGGCGTTCAGCATGTATACCTCCTCCGCGACGTCTACACTGCGGCGGGCCAGTTCCATGTCACTCCGGCTGCTCGTCAGGGAAAGCAGCGCAAAGCTGCTGACACCGAGAATAAAGACGATCAGAGTCAGAGACGCCGCGCCGGGTCCGAAACTGATCCTGCTGTTTTTTTTCATAGAAACTCTATCATGTGCCACAGGCTTTCCACCTCTGCAAAAGTTCCAACAGTCAGCGCTCCGGGATATAACATACACAGGGAAGGGTAAGGATCTCCTCTTCTCCGGCAAGCGCGCGTACAAACCCGCTGCGCAGGCCGCCTCCGGCCAGCTGCTCCAGGCTGTACCCTGCCTCGATCACGTAATCTTCCCGCTCCAGCTGCCAGGTCCCTTCCTCTGTCGGCCCGGAAAATCCGAGACCGGACAGTGTTTCTTCAAAATCCTCCGATCTGTACAGACGATCGGAAATATTCTGTGCATCTGTAAGCGCATATGTATATCTGTGTGCATCCCGATTCAGCAGATATGATTTCTCAAAGATCCGGATCAGGACAGAAGAGCCGAGCATCAGAAACAGGATCATGATCATCAGCTCCATCAACAAAGTATTTGCATGTTTTCCGGGTTTCATTTCTGCTCCTTCAGTCCGCAGACGAATCTGTCTGCCGGTTTGCGTAAATTACCATGCTGACCTCATTCCACGTTCCCTGTGCATCCATGAGCCGGACATCGAGGAGGCCGTTTTCCAGGTCCGCTTCAAATCCCAGGGCCGGGCACAGCTTCTCTCCGGATCCCGGATCAAAAGGCATCTCCCCGTCAGTAAATGACTCCCGCAGCCATCCGTCCCATACATACACACGCGTGAGATAATGCATATCCCCGTACGGCTCATCAAGGACCAGGACCGGTACATCCGCTTCCCTGCGGACCGATATCCCGGCAAACCCGTCCCCGGTACGGATCAGGGTCCGGATACATCCCGTCAGGATCCTGTAATCTCCCGTTTCACGTGCGCGCATGCGCGCGGAATGATAGGCTCCGGCCCCCAGCAGCATGACAAACATGGAAAAAGCGACAAAAACACTCAGTATCAGAAATACAAAAAAACCGGAAATCTGATCATCTCTGTAACGGGAAATCCTCAAGACACGCCAGCCCCTTTCTCAGTGACATAAATAATGGGAACCTGGTTGGAGGCAAAGGCGTCATAGGTGACAAAAAACCTGTCCTCATTGTATGAAAGGTGATAATGGTCTTTCAGATACGTCAGTGACTCAGGATACATCCCTTCTATACACCAGCACGTCATTGCCGCGTTCCGGATGGCTTCCCGTACCATCTGCGCCTCCTCATCCCTCTGCGTGTGCCCGATCTTGTCCACAGCACATAAGACAGCTGCAATTCCCGCGAGCACGGCGAATATCCTGGCAATATCTTTTTTCATATATTCCCTCACGGTAACTGTTCAGTTATAAGCTCCTTCACAGTTACCCTCACTACAGTTGTACGCAGGGTTATCTGCTCACATTCCTGACAGGATCCCTGCCATCGGCAGCATGACGCTGAGCAGCACAGCGCCGACGACAAGGCACAGCAGCGCCACCAGCGCAGGTTCCGTCACTCCGATCAGTCTGGATATTTCCGACTCGATCTGTTCTTCATACTCCCCGGCGATCCTTGAAAGGACCTGATCCTCGCGGCCGGCGGCGATCCCCATGCGGAGCATGCGCACATCCAGCTCATCAAACAGTCCTGACTCACTGAGCGCATCCGCATAGCCGGTCCCCTCTTCCACTGACCTGCGGATCTGATCGACCAGTCTGCTGGCATCGGGATCATCCAGCACATTCCCGGCCATTTTCAATGCCTCATCTGCCTGGAATCCGCTCCTGAGCAGCATCGAGAGAGCATCTGCAAGCCTGCAGGCGCTTATCTTTCTGTAAAGATGCCGCAGCGGCGGAAACAGACGGCGCAGACCAAGACGGATCCTTTCCCTGTATGTCGTACGCATCAGCAGTACGGCCAGCAGGGTTCCGGCCAGCATCAGCCCGACCGCGCACAGCACCACCCATCCGAGAACTGTCCCAGCATTCATCAAAAACACACCGTTATCCCCTGCCCCGAGTCCCATACTCTCCAGGACATGACGGAATACCGGGACGACACGCAACAGCATGACGAGAATGATCAGCAGCAAAAGCGCCCCAAGAGAGAGGGGGTACGTCACTGCATCCCGCAGAGAGGACCGGATCCTTTCTTCTCTGGCATAGCTTCTTTCCATTTCCCGCATGACCTGGTCCAGTCTGCCTGATCTCTCTCCGATCCCGGTCATCCCGACCAGATAGGCAGGCCATCCTTCGGATCCTCTGAGCGCTTCATACAGAGATCCCGTACGGGCCACGCCCTCGCAAAGCGTCTGATACATGAGCGCATGGTCTCCTGTGCTGTCCGTGCGTGCCAGGATCTCCATGCCGTCATAGAGCGGCAGTCCTGCCTCCAGGATCAGTGCCGCCTGTCCGCAGAAGCTGCTCAGCTCCGCTGCGGATATATCTTTATGCGTCTTTTTTTTCATTTTTTCCTGTTCTTAATAAAACCTCTCTGCCGAATATTCCTCCGTGGACACAAACGCGTCAAGGGCAGCGGAAGGATCAAAAAACAGCTCCTCCCCCTCGATATCGGCCAGCGTCCACGCATGATATCTGTCTCCCGCATAACCGATCACCAGCCTGGCCGGTATTCCCCGGCTGCGCAGCATCGCCACCGTCACAGCTGCCAGGTCCTGACAGATCCCCATGCGGGTCCCCATACACCTGTCGATGTCAGGCAGCGCTCCGGCCTGTACCGTGAGAGCCCTGACATAGTCATATGCAAAGCCGGATGCCATATACTGGCAGACCGCCTCGTATGCTTCGCGGTTCGTAAGGCCCTCGCAGAGATGCTCCGCCTCGGCGATGACCGTAGAATCCGGTCTGTAATTAATATACTGGTTCGGATACAGGAACGCGGCATCCTCCCTGCGGAGCCGCACGGCCACTTTGACCGTACCGGCATGCGCGTATTTCCTGCCTGCGATATTTTCAAAAAGCGAGATCACATATTCGCCGCTCCCCATCTGAAACGGGAAAACCTCGGTGATCCCCTGCTGATTGAGGTCATAAGTCAGTGAATGGTCCTGCATGGTAACCTGAAGCTTAAGCCGTCGGCTGCTCCCTCCGGGTACATTTGCAAGAAAATATCCCTCCTGCGCATTTCCTGCATCCACACACAGCCTGCCCCCGGTCAGCATCTGACCTGTAGGTCCCGGCCAGGCCGTCACGGCGTTCTCTCCAAAGGCTATGTGAAACAGCATAAACGACGCAAAAAGCAAAGCCGGAAGGATCGCTTTATGTCTGATTTTTATAAATAGTTCCGCTCCGAAGGTCCGAGGCCGCACAGTGTGCGTTGAAAAACATGCTGTCATTGATATATCTCCCCGTTCGTAACTGTTCCGCCAAAAGTTTCTTCACAGTTACCCCTGTTCTTCAATATACTTGCGCGATCGTAACGGTTCAGTCGCAGGCTCCTTTACCGTTACGCACGATCAGATAAACAAAAAGGTATCTGGTTTTCCGCGCAC
>JAFWDX010000283.1 GCA_017515945.1 Blautia sp.
CTGACAGTGACAAATTTTGTCATGCTTGCGCAGAAGGGTTTTTACAACGGACTGACTTTCCACAGGATTATCGATGGATTTATGATGCAGGGCGGAGATCCGAAAGGCAACGGGACCGGAGGCTCTGAGGTAACGATACCCGGAGAGTTTTCTTCAAACGGTGTTGACAATGGCATATCCCATGAGCGGGGCGTGATCTCCATGGCCCGCAGCAGTGCCCCGGACAGTGCCAGCTCACAGTTCTTTATCGTACATAAGGACTCCACCTTCCTTGATGGCCAGTATGCCGCTTTCGGTCATGTGACGGACGGGATGGATGTGGTGGATATGGTCTGCCAGGATGCCGAGCCGGTGGATTCCAACGGAACGATCCCGGCCGAAAAACAGCCGGTGATCGAACAGATCATCATCCTGGACTAAGCCTATGTTAAAAGGAAAAACCGTCCTGCTGGGCGTGACCGGCAGCATTGCGGCTTATAAAGCGGCGGCCCTTGCCAGTGCCCTCGTCAAGCAGCATGCCTCTGTTCATGTGCTGATGACAAAAAACGCCGCCAATTTTATTCACCCCATCACCTTTGAAACGCTGACCGGCCACAAGTGCCTGACAGATACCTTTGACCGCAATTTTGAATTTCAGGTGGAGCATGTGTCGCTGGCCAGACAGGCGGATGTGGTGATGGTGGCGCCGGCCAGCGCCAATGTGATCGGCAGGCTTGCCCACGGCATAGCGGACGATATGCTGACTACGACGCTGCTGGCCTGTACCTGCCCGGTGTTTGTCGCTCCTGCGATGAATACCCATATGTATGAGAATCCTGCGGTGCAGGAAAATCTGCATACACTGGAGCACTATGGCATGCATGTGATCACTCCTGCCGCGGGCAGGCTGGCCTGTGGTGATACCGGAGTCGGTAAGATGCCTGAACCGGAAGAACTGCTCTGGTATATCCTCAGGGAGACGGCCATGCTTCATGATCTGGAAGGAAAACGGGTCATGGTGACGGCCGGGCCGACGCAGGAGAGCATAGATCCTGTCCGATATGTGACCAACCATTCCACAGGCAGGATGGGTTATGCCATCGCCCGTATGGCCATGCTGCGCGGAGCGGATGTGACGCTGGTGAGCGGCCCGGTTGCGATCGCGCCGCCTCCCTTTGTGAGGGTGATACCGGTAACGACGGCGAGAGACATGTTTGAAGCGGTAACAGCGGACGCTTCTTCGCAGGATATAATCATAAAAGCTGCTGCCGTGGCAGATTTCAGGCCGGCAGCAGTAGCGGCAGACAAGATCAAAAAGCACGATGGCAGACTGACTCTGGATATGGAGCGCACAGATGATATCATTCAGTATCTCGGCGACCATAAGCCGGACGGACAGTTCCTCTGCGGTTTTTCGATGGAGACAAAGGATCTGATCGAAAATTCACGGGCCAAGCTTTTAAAGAAAAATCTTGATCTGATCGCCGCTAACAATGTGCGGATCCCCGGTGCGGGATTCGGCACTGAGACGAATGTACTCACACTCATCAGCCGTGACAGGGAGATCTCCCTTCCGCTGATGAGTAAAGAGGAAGCAGCGGGCAGGCTCCTGGACGTGATCCTGGAGATGTCCTGACTGGTACTGGACTCGTAACTGAACAGTTACGACTGTGTTGTATCTCCGAAGCGGAGAATGATAACAGGAGGATTAAAATGAAAAAAACAGCTGAAAGTACACGTCGACTTGTCACCCTGGCCCTTATGACCGCCATCGTCATTTTGCTGGCCAATACCCCTCTGGGAATGATCCAGCTGCCTGTCATAAAGGCGACTACTGTCCATATCCCGGTTATTCTCGGAGCGATCATTCTGGGACCGGCATGCGGAGGCATCCTCGGCGCGGTTTTCGGTATCTGTTCGCTGATCAGCAACACTACGGCACCGACACTTTTGTCTTTTGCCTTTTCCCCGTTTTTGGCTGCAGATCTGCCTGGGGTATTCAAGGCAGTCTGGATTTCCGTGGGCTGCAGGATCATGATCGGAGTTGTATCCGGATGGGTCTGGCGGCTGCTGAAAAAAGCCGGCGGGGGCAGTTCGGCGATCTGGAAGCTTGGTCTGACAGGCTTTATCGGTTCCATGACAAATACGGTTTTTGTCATGGGGAGCATTTATGTTCTCCTTGCCCGGCAGTATGCTGAAGCGCGTGAAGTGGCACAGGAGGCGGTGTTCGGTCTGATCATGGGCACTGTGACGGCGGCCGGGATTCCGGAAGCTCTGGCCGCGGCTGTACTGGTCGGTGTCATCGGAAAAGCCCTGCTTTCATATATCCACAGAACGGGCTGGTTTACCCTGAACGAAAGGTAACTGTTCATTCAGCCCCTCGCATTTCCTGTGACACCGCAGGCGTGCCTTGGCAGGGGCGTGAGAAAAAGCTGAACAGCCAAGGCCAGGCGCACTTTCAATGCGAAGAAGGGAGCCCGCGCCTGGTCTTTTAACTGTGAAGGAGTTTGTGACTGAACAGTGACTACGAAGGCTGAAAGGAGAACTGGCAGGTATGATACTTGCGATCGATGTGGGAAATACAAATATCGTGCTGGGTTGTCTGGATAAAGAACGGATCCTTTTTACCGAGAGGCTTTCAACAGTAAGGACAAAAACGGAGCTTAAATATGCAGTCGATATCAAAACTGTCCTGGAGCTGTACCGGATGGATCCGGGTGAACTGGAGGGAGCGGTGATTTCGTCTGTTGTCCCTCAGATCACAGAAGCGCTGCAGCTGGCAGTGCACAAGGTCCTGGGTGAAAAAAGGATCATAACTCTTGGCCCGGGGGTGCGTACCGGACTGAATCTGCAGATGGACAATCCGGCCTCTGTTGGCGCGGATCTTGTGGCGGCGGCTGTTGCCGGGCTTGCGGAATACCCGGTCCCCCTTATACTGATCGACATGGGTACTGCGACCACAGTGAGTGTTCTGGATGCCTCCGGACATTACATCGGAGGCATGATCTATCCGGGAATCGGCATCTCTCTTGACGCGCTTACTGAGCGGGCATCTCAGCTCAGCGGAATTAATATTGAACCTCCGAAAAGGCTTATCGGCAGGAATACACTTGACTGTATGAAAAGCGGAATACTGTACAGCAATGCGGCCGCGATCGACGGAATCATCGACAGGATCCAGGAGGAGATCGGACAGGAGTGTACACTTGTGGCTACCGGAGGGCTGGCGGAGAAGATCATTCCTCATTGCCGCAGAAAGATCCGTCTGGACAGGGAGCTGATCCTGAAGGGACTGCTGATAATTTATATGAAAAATACGGTAACTGTTCAGTCAGCACCTCGCATTTGCTGCGACACCGCAGGCGTGC
>JAFWDX010000284.1 GCA_017515945.1 Blautia sp.
CATGCCAGCCAGATATCTCCGAAGCTTATATCCTGCAGAAGGATTCTGGCAGAATCATCGTCGTTTCCATCCCCGGCGCTGACAACCAGCTCGAAACCGGTTCCTGCCGGCTGCGCAGGCAGTTCACACGTAAACCTCCCGGCACATACCTGTACGGGCTTCTGTTCGATTATGCCGGATTTGCCGGAGAGGGTGACACTGACATGTGAGGCATTGGTCTCGCCCCAGATTCGGACCGGCTTTTCGCGCTGTAAAACCATGCGGTCCTGGAAAATCAGCGGCAGGCTTAGTTTAACAATACTTTCTTTCTTCATAAATGCTCCTTTACAAGGGGACGGTCCTTTTGTGTTGATAAAACACAAAAGGGCTGTTCCTTCGTGATTTTTTTCTAAAAATGGTAATTAATTCAGCTCTGCTTCATTATGGAATTTGCGGTGAATCGTGATTTTATCCTTGTATCCACTGGGAAGCTCTTTTCGGTAACAGGACTATACCAAATATCATGATCTCCCTTCCCATGTCTGATAAAATAACATACGTGATCCTTAAGAATCTCACGAACCTTCTTCTCATATTCAGCCACTTAAGCGGACACCTCCTCCCTGTATTCTGCAATGAAATACAGGTAACCTGGTTTGGGCAGTCCATTCAGTTCCAACAGCTCTGGCAAAGCTTCCTTTACTCTCTGCATAAGATGATCCAGAGAACCAGATTCAAGTGTTAAAGGTATGTAATCATTGACGCCTATCCAGACATTAGCCTCCGGATCCCACGATAAGCGTATCACATATTCCATTCTGTTTCCTCCTTCTTTACAAGGGGACGCTCCTTTTGTGCTGGAAGAACACAAAGAGACTGTTCCTGCGTAATTTCCATGTCTCATTTAGGTTATCAAAGCTCATTTCTTATGTCAATTTATCTCTGTAGTGCTTATTGGTCTGAGATGAGTCAAGGGAAATGAGGTCAGGCCCTCCAAAGAATGAGTCATATATCTGCCTATTGATAAAAGCTCGCCGCTCATGATAAACTCAGTTTGAACGATGGGATGACAGATTCATTGCAGAGTCTCAAAAGCAATAACCGGAGATTTATGCTAGGAAAATGCTGAGTAATGATTCCTTAACAGGTAGAAAACAGATAGAGGACACGTGTGCATTTTTCGCAAAGGAGAAAATAATATGTCAGACTATTTTGGAAAGGATGTACCCAAACTTGGGTTCGGTCTGATGCGTCTGCCCAGAAAGGGCCCCCTGACTCACTCCCTGTCCTCCTGACTCATCTCCCGTTGAGAAAATAAGAGGGATAAATGTGATGAATAAACCAGCTGATATGAACAAAAGAATACTTCGGTTTGCCGTATATGTGACCGGTTTGATCACACTGGCACTGGGCCTGGTGCTGAATACAAAGTCGGGTCTGGGAACCGCGCCGCTGGTGTCCCCTGCCTTCGTCGTGAGCCAGCTGACCGGTCTGGCGTTCGCAAATGTCACATTTGTTGTCTATGCGTTGTTTGCGGTAATTGAGATTGTGCTGCACCTGATCCGGAAGGACTGGAAACGGATACTCAATGATCTGCTGCAGCTTCCCTTTGCGCTGGTTTTTACGCGCTTTATGAAGCTGTTTGATGACCGGATCCCCAACCTGGCGGAAAGCGGAGCCGGGCCTTTTCAGGGAAATCTCTGGATCCGGGTGGCCATACTGGCTGTCGCATTGATCCTGATCGGAACGGGCGCCTGCCTGTCCGTGCGGATGCGGCTGATCCCGAATCCCGGAGACGGGGTGGTCCTGGCCATCTCTGATTTCTGCGGGATCAAGCTGGGGCTGGCCAAGAATATATTTGATATCTCCTGTGTGGTGATCGCTTCGGTGATCGGGCTTGTGGCAAGGGGACAGCTCATAGGCGTCGGGATCGGGACGGTGCTGGCCATGATCGGAGTCGGACGGATCATGGATCTGGCGGGACGTGTGTTTAAAGGATTGATTGAGCGAGTGGTATGAGTCAGGGGTCCAGGTTCCGTGAATGAGTCAGGGGGACAGGTTCCTTGACTCACTCA
>JAFWDX010000285.1 GCA_017515945.1 Blautia sp.
CAAGGAACCTGTCCCCCTGACTCATTCGGAACCCGGCCCCCTGACTCATCTGGAACCCGGCCCCCTGACTCATCCGGAACCTGGCCTTGCGGCTCACCTTGACAAACCGCCTATATTTGGCATAATAGTTGACAGAGCATGAAATAAGTATTTGTGAAAGGGGGGATGAAACGATGACGAATATCGGCAGTACAGGCAGATTGGCGTTCCGGGGAGCGGTGGCCATGTTCCTGTCTGCGGTGCTGTGTGCCGCCCCTGCAGCCGTGCAGGCGGATCCGGGCAGCGCCGACGGTGTTGCCGTAAATGAGGACGGGATCCTGACCGTCGGCTATGTGATGATCGGTGCCGAGTCGGACTGGCGGCTGGCCTGCAACAGATCCGTGGCGGAGGCGTTCACCCGCGCCAACGGGTACTCGCTGCTCGTCAACGACGCCCAGCAAAAGCCCGAGAAGCAGATCAAAGCCGTGCGGGAGTTTGTCAATCAGGAGGTGGATTACATCCTCCTCAACCCGATCGTCGAGTCCGGCTGGGAGGCTTCCCTGGAGGAGGCCCGGGAGGCCGGGATCCCGGTGATCGTATTTGACCGCGAGGTAGATGTGCGGACAGAGGACGCATTTACGGCATGGATCGGCTCCGATTTTTATCTGGAGGGAAAAAAGTCCTGCGCTTGGCTGGAGGCTTATCTGGCTGAAAAAGGGCTGGAGGAGGAGCCGCTGGGCATCGTGCACATTCAGGGGACGCCGGGCTCTTCCGCGCAGATCGGGCGGACAATGGCGCTTGACGACGCCCTGACAAGGCATCCGCAGTGGCAGCTGCTGGACAGACAGAACGGTGATTTCACGACGGCCAAGGGCAAAGAGGTCATGGTGGACATGCTTGCCAGGCTGGGCGACCGGATCCAGGTGGTCTACTGCGAAAATGACAATGAAGCGTATGGTGCCCTGGAGGCGATCAGGGAAGCCGGATTGACGGCAGGGCCGGATCTGCAGGCAGGCCAGATCCTGTTGATGTCCTTTGACGCCGCACACAATGGCCTGCAGCTGACGCTGGAGGGGAAGATTGCCGTCAACACAGAGTGCGCCCCGCTGTATGGACCTGCGCTCACCCAGCTGATCCAGAGTCTGGAGCGGGGAGAGATGCTGCCGGAAAAGCAGTATGTGCAGGAGGCGCAGTTTTCCGGGCTGGAAAAACCGGCCCGGGTGGAGGTGGAGGGGGAGATATATGATGTCACGCCCCTTTCGCAGGAACTGATCGATAGAAGAAAATATTGAGGAACAGCAGACAGGATTTGAGAAAATGGTCACAAAGTATACGGGGTCAGGCCCTCCGAACATTCTGTGAACAACGTTCATGGTTTGTTCATGATAATATCATGAACAAATCATGAACGTTGTTCACAGAATGTTCGGAGGGCCTGACCCCAACAAACCAGAAATTAGTGTGACTCAACAGTTATCGACGGATAAAAATACAATGGCAGAAGAAAATATAACCAGCCGGAGAAGCGCCGCAGCAAGGCCGGGTCTCAGGCAGCGCCTGACCCTTCAGGCCAGACTGCTGCTCTTCAGTGTCCTGCTTATCGTACCCTTTTTGCTTCTGAGCCTGTACCTTTTGTACAACCTTAATCAGATCGCCGGTTACTACAGTACGGTCGTTCAGAACATCACAAAGGTTAATGCCTTCAATCTGGTCTTCAAGGACGACATGGATTCGGTCATGTACATGATGGTGGCCCATTCCATGAGCAAGTACGAGGTGGAGCCGGAGCTGGGCATGCAGAACCCGGACGTGCTGATCCGCGGCGCGGAGGAGGCTTTTGAGGACGTGCGCCGGACGACCGTATCCCCGGATGCTCTGGAGAGCATTGAGCGGGCGGCCAAGCTGTTGACGACGCTTCACAAAAGGGTGAATGACATCGACAGTACAGTCAAGCTGACGGGATACTACGATGAGAACATGGAAAGCCTGGATGTGGACATCCGCATGCTGACGGAGATGATCCAGGAGAGGATCTCAGAATACATTTATTATGAATCGGTGAGTATGGAAAAGATCCGCGAGGATATGGAGATCCGCAGGGGCTGGCTCGTCCGGTCCGCGGTTCTCACGGCCGCCGCACTGTTGGCGATGGCTTTCCTGATTACGACCAGACTGACCAGGAGCATCACCGGCCCCATCCGGAGCCTGATGGATGCGGCCCGGAGACTTGGCGCGGGAGATTTCGGCGTAAAGGCGCCGGAGGAAGGAAGTCCGGAAATACGGACACTGAGTGAGGGCTTCAACAGTATGTCGAGACAGATCGGAGAGCTGGTGGAGAGCAACCGACAGGAGCAGATCCATATGCGCAATCTGGAGTTAAAGCTCCTGCAGGCACAGATCGACCCTCATTTCCTGTACAATACACTGGATAATATCGTCTGGTTGGCTGAGGACGACCGAAAGGAAGATGTGGAGGGGATCGCGACGAGCCTGTCCACCTTTTTCCGCACCGCGCTGTCCGGCGGCCGGGACGTGATCGAGATCCGGGAGGAGGAACGGCACATCCGCGCGTATCTGGAGATCCAGCAGTTCCGGTACCGGGATATGCTGACCTACAGCATTGACATCGATCCGGAGTGCCTGGACTGTCTGATTCTCAAAATGACCCTGCAGCCGGTGGTAGAGAATGCCCTTTACCACGGCATAAAGAATAAACGCGGCGGCGGGCATATTTCCATCAAAGGGACAGCGGAGGGAGAACGGATCCGTCTGTGCGTCCGCGATACCGGCATCGGCATGACCGGGGGGCAGCTGACGGCTCTGATCCGTATGGTGGACGGCAGAGTCAACATGCCCCGGGATCCCGAAGACCGGTGGGCACACGCCAGCATCGTGGATGCCGCGGACAACAGAACCCGCGATAATCAGCATTTCGGTCTGTCCAATGTGGCGGAGCGCCTGCGCCTAAATTACGGGGAATCCTCGGGGCTGGTTTTTTCCAGCACCTACGGGGAAGGGACACAGGTGGAGATAACGATCCCGAAGATCAGAGGGGAGTGAAGGGGCTATGGTTAAACTGTTTCTGGCGGAGGATGAGATCGCCATGCGTGAGGGCATCAAGCGCACGATCCCCTGGAAGGAGGACGGGATCGAGTTCTGCGGAGAGGCCGGAGACGGCGAGCTGGCCTGGCCGATCATCCTGGAGCAGCGGCCGGATATCGTCATCACCGATATCAAGATGCCGTTCATGGACGGACTGCAGCTGGCCGGTCTGATCCGCAAAGAGTTGCCGGATACAAAGATCGTGATCCTGTCCGGCTACAGTGAATTTGAATATGCCCAGGAGGCGCTGCGGATCGGCGTGACGGAGTACCTCCTGAAGCCGATCACGCCAAAGAAGCTGCGGGAAGTGGTGCGCGCGCTGGCTGCCTCCATAGAGGAGGAGAAAAAGAACTCTCAGGAACGGATCGACTGGCTGGAGGAGGAGCAGCGGGAAAAACAGGCGCATGACCGCAGACTCCTGTTCAGAACGCTTGTATCCGGCGGCATGAATTCCCACAGCATCCTGGAGAAGGCGGAGGCCATGGGCGTGCGTCTTGGCGCGGCTTATTACCGGATGGTTCTCCTGTATGTGCTGGAGGATGAGAACAGCCGTGACCAGGAAAAGGCGGACGGGATGCTGGCCGCTGCGGCACAGGAGGATGAGGGCTGCTTTGTGTTTGAACACAGCATGGACAGTCTGGCCATCCTTCTGACGGGGAAAACGCCGGAGGAGACCCAGGCGCGGACAGACCGGCTGCAGGAAAGGGTG
>JAFWDX010000286.1 GCA_017515945.1 Blautia sp.
GGCCTGACCCCATCAGACTGCAGGTACAGATCAGTTCTCCTCCGTGATCACATTCTTCAGGATATAATGAAATCCCGGCGAAGAATACCTGGCATTTTCCCTGTATCCTTTCGTCAGATCACAGGTATCATCCGGATCCTCCAGATCCACTCCGGTATAATTTCCCTGAAAGACCTGCAGCGATCCGTTTTTGAGTCTTTCAATGGTTTCCTGCATCTTCCGGCGTGTGCCCTCCACCGCAATATGACTGTTCAGATCCAGCATTTCGACCCAGCCCCGCTCAAATCCGGCGCTCATGTCATTACCATGGTTCCGGGCGTCCACATACTTCTCTATGGTAATCCCCTCCAAAACCGCTTCGACGGCACTGAGCACATAAGGCGTCCAATTGATCCTCGTGCTCACCAGGGCAGTAGTCGGAGCTACGTCAAGCATGCTCTGATTATAACCGACAAAATATACCTGTTTTCGGGATGCCGCCTCCTCACAGGCGAGTGCCGGCCCGATGGTGTCGGAGTGCTGCGAGATCACCACGCATCCCTCCTCGATCAGTTTTTCCGCACAATCCTTTTCCGCGCTGAAGCTGCTCCAGCTTCCTGTATAGCGCACCCGCATCACAGCCTCCGGCGCGACAGATCGCACGCCCAGCAGAAAAGCGGTATATCCCGAGACGACCTCGGCGTTGCGAAAACTGCCCACATACCCTACAAGGGCTTCCTCCGGCTTTATGTTATGGTGATCCAGCAGATCTCTGAGCTTGAGGCCGGCAACAACTCCGCTCACATAACGGCCCTGGTAGATTTCTCCTTTGAAGGTATGATAATTCTCAGGACACTCCTGAGGAGGTTCATCGAGGTGGGAAACCTGGCAGATCTGTACCTCCGGAAATTCCGGCGCAAGCTCTTTAAAAGCCGGACTGTAGCTGTTGGTAAAGATGATCCCGCAGCCCTTGCGGACAAGATCCCGCAGATGATCCTCCGCCGCCGACTCCAGCACATTGCTGCGGGACACGGTGGAAACACGTTCCGGGTATTTCTCCGTCAGCATATTCTCCGCCAG
Source organism: Blautia sp. (assembly GCA_017515945.1). GTDB lineage: Bacteria > Bacillota > Clostridia > Lachnospirales > Lachnospiraceae > Blautia_A. Next base: position 1,060 of record JAFWDX010000286.1, read on the forward strand.
TGCGAAATTGTACGTATAAGGCGTACTTTCATCGTCTTCATAAATAAAACCGACTTTCAGCACATCTTCACCGGTTTTTTGCGACCAGAATGAATAAATAAAGCTGAAGGCGAGCAGCGTGGCTGCTGCCGTCAGGACCGTCACAAGCCATGCCTTTTTCATACACTGCCTCCTTCTGATGTACCCTCGCTTTCTCCCGGATCTGCCTTCCTCTCCGCATCCGCCCCTTCTGTTATGGCTGCATCCTGCTTCTTTGCTGCTGCCCCTTCAGTCATGGCCGGATCCTTCTGTTCCAATGTACCGTTTGTTTTCTCTGCATCATCGCCTCCGGATGGGGCATAGATCTCATCCAGCCTGACCACGCCCTCATCGATCAGCTGTAGGAAGATATCCACGATCTGCGGGTCAAACTGCGTGCCCCTGCCGCCTTGCATTTCTCCGAGAACATAGTCGAAGTTCATCTTGTTCCGGTAAACCCTGTTGGCGGTCATGGCATCAAAGGCATCCGCCACCCCGATGATCCTGCCATACAGGGGGATTTCTTCACCTTTCAGGCCGTTCGGATATCCCTTGCCGTCATACCGTTCATGGTGACTCATCGCGCCTTCCACGATATGGGGAATCAGGATATCCTTGAGGATCTTTCCGCCATTGACCGTGTGGCTCTTCATGATGGCATATTCCTCATTAGTGAGTCTGGCCGGCTTGTTCAGGATCGCGTCCGGGATACCGATCTTGCCGATATCATGCATATGCGCCGCCTTTTTCAGATAAGCCAGATCATCCCCTGAAAGGCCCATCCGCTCCCCGATCAACCCGGAATAATAGGCCACATTCTCCGAATGCTTGCTGGTCCTGGCATCCTTCGCGTCGATGGCATTGGCGATGGTGACGATCGTCTGGTCGCTCATCTCCGCCTGTTTTCTGGTCAGATCCAGTTCACGGCTGGTAAAAGCCAGCTCCTTATCCCTCAGCGAAAGCTCCTTGTTGGTGAACTCAAGTTCTTTTCTGTTGAGCTCCAGCTCGCGCCGCTGTATCTGCAGCTGCTTCTGCAGCCGTGTGCGGACAAAGTAAATCGTAAACCAGGCAACCGCGGCCATGGATACAAGGAACATATAGATCTTGAAATACCTTTGATCATAAATCTCCATGTCCTTGACCAGCGAATATGTACGCTCCTCCAGGATACGCTTTTTATTGCTGTCGAATACCGCCAGGTGCAGTGTATATTCTCCCGTGGGCAGATTTGTGTAAACAATGCTGTCCAGTTCACTCTGCTGCAGGATCTGCCATTGCGATTCAAAACCCTCCAGGAAATACCCGACATAGGGGTCCTGTATCGTATAATTGATGATCTCAGGGCGCAGCTCCACACGGGCTGATCCCCGGCTCACACGGATCGGGTTGTTTCCCTCCAGTCTTAGCCGCACACCGTCCAGGAAGTAGGAGGACAGCTTCATCCGGTAGGACCGGCTGTCCGAGCTGTACCGGTCCGTGTCTATGATAAATACGCCCTTGTCACAGCAAAGGAAAAGATTTCCGGATCCGTCGTCGATATTCCATGAATTCGCCGTCAGAGAGGCATTCAGGCCCTTGCGGGAATCCAACAGCTCATAGCTGATGTCCTGTTCTCCCGAGAGAAGTTCATTCCGGCTGACCACGTATACACCGGCGCTGCTTCCGACGAACATCATGTCCGAATCCTTGAACCAGATGTCATAGTTGTTGAAATACGGGAAAGCATCCAGGGATCTGATCTTTTCTTCTTCATCCATATAGCAGAGGCCGTTACTCGTGACGATAAATACACCCTCGGTCTGAGGATCCTTCACCAGCCGCAGGATCACCTCAGAGCTCAGCCCGTCCTGGCGCGTAAGCATTTGGCTGACCTCTCCGTCCTCGATCACGGCGATCCCGTCGCCGTCCGTGCCTGCCAGGATCCGCCCGTCGCTCATCTGGGATACCGTCAGGATCATCGAGCCGATCATGCCGGTCTGATATCCGATGGTCTGTATGATCTCATGATCCCGGATAAAACTGACGCCCGTATCACCGCCCGCGATGATGGTCCCGTCATCCAGTTCCCGGACGACCCGCGCCCGGTTTCCAAAGCTTCCGTTATCCCTGTTGTAATAATGGATATCCCCGTCCGGCTCCACTTCCATCAGTCCCTGTCCATAGGTACAGATCCAGAGATCCCCTGCGGAGTCCGTAATGATGCAGCGGATACGGATCCCCTCCAGCTTCTGCTTCAGATCATTCGTAATCTCCTTGCTGCACGCATCGTCCACGATATCCAGACCGTTATCCGTACCGAAATAATAGTTTCCCTGCCAGTGTGCCACCGTATTGACCACATGATTTTTCAGTCCGATCGTGGTGTACACATCTTTAAAGGAGGATGGAGACAGCCTCAGCAAACCCAGACGGGACGAGGTAAACCAGAGATTTCCCTGATAATCCACCAGCATGTTGTCGATGGAATTGTTGAATTCGTTGACATTGATCTCCTGCATATTTCCGGCAGTGTCGACACTGTTGATCCCGTTGTCCGCCACGATGACAGTGTCGCCGTTGTCCATAAAATACAGGTCGTTGATATTCCGCAGATTTCCGACGGTAAACACTCCTGTCTCTACAAAGGCTCCGGAAGAGACGTCATATATATGTATATGATTGACGGAAGTGCCTGCCAGGAGACGTCCGTCCCGGTCAAAACCGCAGCTGTTGAAGATTTCCTCCTGGTCTGCCAGCTGGACAGAACTCAGGATCCGTCCGCCGCTCAGGAGAAACAGCCGCCCGTCCTGTGTCACCATCGCCACATGTCCGTCCTTGTCCGCCGTACTCAGGTCGGCATAATTCACCTCCGGAAAGGTGCCAACCCTTTTCAGTCCGCCATTCAGAGTATAAACCTGCATACTGGAGGTGGTTCCGATATAATAATAGCCGTCCGCGCTGCGTATGATGCTGCGCACCGAATTTGAGGAAAGTCCTTTGGCCTGATCGATGACATTGACGATCTTTTCATTGATCATGATGGACAGCCCGTTGTCGTTGGTCCCGATCCAGAGCCTGCCTTCCATGTCCACATAAAGGCAGTTCACATTACGGACGGACTCATATCCGTCCATCCAGCGGAATTCCCTGCCGTTGTAGCGATAAAGGCCGGCATAGGTGCCGACCCAGAGGATCCCGTCGTTGGTCTGGGCGATGTCGTTGGCCTCTCCGCAGGGCAGGCCATTGCTGCTGCTGTAAGTTGTCTGCACATAGTCGTTATAATTGATAGCTTCCACAGTTGGAGGCATCTGAGCCGCTTCTGCGAGTGACTCACGCTCCTGTACAGACCCTCCGCTCACATCCTGCGCAGGACAGCGGTGCGCGCAAAGGAGGACCGCTCCCAGCATGACGAGCAGCATCAGGCTCATCGCCGCAGCAGACGTGCTCTGTGAACCGGTGCCGGAGAGTTCCTCTGTCTCATCTGCCTGGTTCCGGGTGCCTTTGCCGTTCTTTTTCGTAATTGCCCTGTAGAGCTTCAGCATGAGATACAGCGCCATAAATGTCAGCACTTTATCCACAAACTCAAGGGCAAATTCTCCGGCCAGCATGCACAACGGCCCCGGAAAGCGCTGTTCGCTCAGGAAATTCCTGATCCCGTCGCCCCATATATTTCCCGTATTGCCATTATGATATAAATAATTCAGCGGTACGGAAAGAGCCGTACACAGGATGGCCGCAACGGAGCTTACCGTCATCATATCAAAAAAAGTATCCAGATGACCTTTCTCTGCCGCCCTGCCGGCCACTATGCTCAGAGCAATGCTGATCAGGGCATAGACCCAGATTCCCCGGGCCGCCATCGCGTAGATCAGATTCCCTGTCATCCCGACGATGGCTCCGCAGAAAGGTCCGCCCATATAAGCGCACAGTACCGTTCCAAACGAATCAAACCAGAAAAAAAGACCATAATAAGCCGTAAATTTCTTACCCAGGAAATCCATCAGGATACAAAGCAGAACAAAAAGGCTTATTTTCCACCATTTCCAATCATTCACTTCGCAAACCTGTCCTTTCACACACGCAGAATACCGGGGACCATCCGGCAGCGATAACTGTTCAGTCACAAGCGCCTTCACAGTTACGAGGCCAGGCACAGGCTCCTTTCGTCGCATTGGAAGTACACCCGGCCTTGGCGGTTCAACTTTTTTCTCACGCACCTCGCAGTAAATGCGAGGTGCTGACCGAACAGTTACCAGCAGCGGTTCTATTTGTTGCCACCGTCAGGATCTGTTTCAAGGGTGCCTACAAGATGGCTGTATTCCTCATACCAGCCGTCATAGATCCCGGAGTCCGTCACTTCATCGATCACGCCGTTCACGAAATATATCAGCTGCAGTTCTCCCTTTGCGGCGGCAACACGGTCTCCCTGATACTGTTCCTCAAGGCTGTAATGAACGCCATCCATCAGGATCAGGCCGCAGTCCGGATTGTTCTCGATGTACATGCGGGCTGCCTCCATATCGGCCGCACCGGCATCTGCCGTCCCGTCCTCTACAGCAGAATAAACCTGCTGCATGGACTCGACTCTGCGGAACTGGCTGTAGCGGAGCACATTATCCGCCAGCAATGCCTCCTGTATGGAGCCGGACTGGGCGATCAGATTTTTATCCGCCAGCGCCTGTGTATCCGTCAGCAGGTCCTTGTCCTCCTCACGGATCAGCAGGCCTGTGACCGATCCCTCCCTGGGGAAGTAATATCCTTTGGAAAACTCCATGACCGCTGCTCTCCCGGGTGTATAGGCCAGGGCGGAGATCGCCAGATCGCAGGTTCCCTCCCGGGCAGCCTCCAGGACCTTATTAAAGCTCATTTCCATGATCTGCAGTTCGACACCCATGCGCTGTGCGATCAGCCGGGCCAGCTCCATATCTGCGCCGACATATCGGTCCTGTCCCTCTCTGGCCGGGTCTATGAACTCCTGGGGCGGAAAATAAGGCTCGGTGGCCACGCGCAGGACGCCTGTCTCCATGATCCGGCCCAGCCTGCCCTCGGCCTGAGGTGGAATGCCGCCTGATGTGTCCATGGAATCATCCACATAGCTCCATTCATTTTCCACATATATTTCTTCGGTCTCGTCTGCAGGGAGTCCGTTTTCCTGAGTTTCTGCCGAAGGGGGGTCATTTGCCGTTTCAGCTGCCGAAGAGTTTGCCGCGGTCAGGGGCAGGGCAAGGCAGCAGAGCATCAAATAATATAAATGTTTTTTTCTTTTTATTGCAAACACAGTTGCTGCGCTCCTTCTATAATCTGCCTGTTCAGGGTTATGTTTATTAATTATGTACACTATTCCATTTATACTATAACGGTTTAAGGAGGGACTGTCAAGGGTGACGGGAGGAAATAAGTCAGGGGGACAGGTTCCTTGACTCACACGTATGTGCGAGTCAA
>JAFWDX010000287.1 GCA_017515945.1 Blautia sp.
CATAGCCGGACTCGGCCAGCAGGCTGGTGGCTTCTTCTGCGTTGTAGGCCTGTTTTTCCAGCTCATCATACCCGTACGGGGCGGAAGCCGGATACGGAGCGCCTGCCAGGGTTACGCCCTCGCCGAGAACCTTGACCAGAGACTCGTAATCGATGGCATCGGCAAAAGCTCTGCGCACATTGGGATCTGCCAGCACTTCATTGCCGTGGTTGAACACCAGGACGCGGACACGGGCGCCGGTGGTGTCAAAGGTCTGGTAATTGTCATCCGCCTCAAAGATCGGCAGATCGGTCGAGGATACTCTCTGCACGACATCCATCTCGCCGGACTGCAGGGCCAGGCCTCTGGTGCTGTCATCCTCAATGCATTTGATCGTGATGGAGTCCACGTCGGAGGCGCCGCCCCAGTACTCCTCGTTCTTTACGACCTCGATCGTGTCGTTGACCGTAAAGGAGGTCACCTTATAGGGGCCGGTAGCCACGGGCGCATTCGCATAATCCTGGTCGTCCCCGACCTTTACAATCGAATACAGCGGCTCGGAAATGTTGGCCAGGAAAGCGCCGAAGGGTTCTGTCGTGGTAATGGTGACATCCTGTCCCTCTGCCTCCACCGAAGCAATCTTCGCCGCGCTTGCGCCGCGCTCATTGACCTCCATCACACGCTCCAGGGATGCCTTGACAGCGGCTCCGTCCACATCCGATCCGTCGTGGAACTTCACGCCGTCACGAATATGCAGCTTCCAGGTCGTGTCGTCTGTCATTTCCCAGGAATCGGCCAGCAGCGGCTGAATGGAATAGTTTTCGTCTACGGTAACCAGCGTCTCGGTAATGCCGGCCCGGTTGGTTGTCCAGCCATCCCACTCGGTGGCCGGATCCAGGCTGGTGCCAAACCAGTACAGCGCGGCATCAATATGCTTGCCCTCATCCGCGGCAGCGCTTACGGCGGTGCCGCCCAGCATACCGACGCAGAGCGCAGCCGCGCTCAGCATGCTTATTACTCTTTTTCTGTCCATGTCTTCATTTTCCTCCATTTCTTTTTTGGTTTTTCAAATCTTGGATCCAATATATCTCTAAGGCTGTCGCCCAGGAGATTAAAAACAATGACATGCAGAACGATAACCATGCCGGGGTAAATAATCAGCCACGGCGCGGACTGGATGAATTTTCTTCCTTCGCTCAGCATGAAGCCCCACTCCGGTGTGGGAGGCTGCGAGGACAGACCCAGCAGCGACAGACCGCTCAATGTCAGCAGCGTGGAACCAATGTCCTGCGTAATGTTGACAATCAGGTAGGGAATGATATTCGGCATGACGACCCGGCTGATGATCTGTCCCCGGGAAAGACCGCCCAGCCTGGCCTCTTCCACGTAGCGGTTTTCCTTAACGGAGAGCACCAGCGCCCTGGCAACCCGGCAGTTTTCCGTCCAGCCGACCAGAGACATGGCCAGAATCGTATGCTTCAGACTCGGACCCAGCACCGACACCAGCGCGATGATGAAGACCGTCTGGGGCACGGCCATGACAATGTCCGTGAAACGGGTGATCAGCATATCCACCCAGCCGCCCAGGAAACCGGCCGTCACCCCGAGCACAATGCCGATGACGGCGACAATCGCCACCACCAGGAAAACGATCAGCAGCGACGTGCGGCCGCCCCAGATCAGCCGGGACAGAATACAGCGCCCGATCTGGTCTGTTCCCAGGGGGTATTCCCGGCTGCCGGAGATCATCGTGTTGGCATAATCATTCTCGATCGGATCATGCGGTGCAGCCCAGGGGGCAAACACCGGGATCAGAATCAGGATGACCGCCAGAATCAGCATGCTCACGAACTGCGGATTATGCAGGGCTTTTTTAACGGTAGCATTCATAAAAGTATCCTTTTTTACTTCTTCCCCAGCCGGATCCGGGGATCCAGAAACTGATAGCTCAGGTCCACGACCAGGTTTACGCCCACATAGATCATGGCCATCCAGAGCACATACCCCTGGATCACGGGGAAATCCTTGACGGCAATCGCATCGACGGCCATTTTGCCAATGCCCTGCCATTCAAAAATGGTTTCCACCACGGTCGCGCCGCCCAGCAGGCCGCCGATAGACATGCCGAACATCGTGATGACGGACAGCAGGGAATTCGGCAGGATCTGCTTCAGGATGATCCGGCGCCGGGAGAGGCCCTTGGCCAGACCGCCGATCATGTAGTCACGGTTCATTTCCTCCAGGGCGCTCCCGCGCAGCCGGCGGATGTACAGAGATACCATCCAGAAGGTCAGTGTGGCGGCAGGCAGGATCAGGTGCTTCAGATCTCCGGATCCCATGATCGGAAGCAGATGCAGCTTGACGCCGAAGGCATACATCAGCAGCGTGCCCACCCAGAAGCTGGGCATGGAAACTCCCAGAAAAGATATAAACCGGAACAGATAGTCAATGAACGTGTTCTGATAGACGGCGCACAGCAGCCCCAGCGGAACCGTGATCAGAATCGTCAGCACGACCGTGGCTGCCGTCAGGACAATCGTGTTGGGCAGCCTTTTCGTCAGCTCTGACCAGACAGATGTCGTATATTTGTAGGAGGTTCCGAGATCCCCGTGGAATACGTTGCCGAGCCAGCGGCCATACTGCACGGCGAAAGGATCATTCAGCCCCATCTCTTCCTTCTTCTCTTCAATCATCTGCCTGTCCGCCTTGATGCCCATGCTCTCGTAGTACAGGGTAACCGGATCCGACGGCGAAAGATACGTCAGCGCGAAGGTAAACGCTGACAGGATCAGCATAATCGGGATGACAAAAAGGATCCTGCCGATAATATATTTTTTCATAAGCTTATGTACCTGCCTCTCCGCTGCAGACGCCGCAGGCCTGCGCGGCCTCAAAAAGCAGCCGTTCGCTGCCGCGGCATTCGCCGCATAACAGAAAAGAGCGCCTCCTGAAACGGAGACGCCCATTACAGGTGCCGCGGCCGTCCTGCAGACAGACACACAAAACACCTTTCGGATGCGTCTCCGTCATCCATCGTGACGAAAGATCGCTGCGCGGCTGCAAGCAGGTCTCCTGGCTTCGAAACCGGTCTTTTGTCCGGGTTTCTTCACAGTTGCGGGACAGCACGGGACTTTCACCCGTTTCCCTTTTCATGATCCCTCGTGCGGTGCGGCGCTGCCGTTCCATACACGCAGACGTTCCTGTCTGTTCGGGTTCACACTTGCATCCGTTCTGTTCAATGTCTGCATTATACAGCACTTTCCCGGATTAGACAACCGGTCAATCCAAATTATAAACAGACATTTTATAATTCGTTTCTTTTTTTTATGATTCTTTCAGGACAAGTACATATTGTGGACACATCTCTTCCCTATACTGTGTATCAGATGGTTGATCCACAAGCCATCTACTATCTCCCCCTCATTTTGAAAACAAGAGCCGCAGGAATGAAAATCCCTGCGGCTTCTGTTTTGTGTGTATATGCCGTCACATGGTGTCCGCGATCCTGTCAGCTACATATACACCGCTGGCGGAGGCATGGGAAAGCGAATGCGTCACGCCGCTCCCGTCACCGATGATATACAGGCCCGGATGGCAGCTCTCGAGATTCTCGTCCAGCTTCACCTCCATGTTGTAGAACTTCACCTCTACCCCGTACAGAAGCGTGTCGTCGTTGGCAACGCCCGGCGCGATTTTGTCCAGGGCATAAATCATCTCGATGATCCCGTCCAGGAGACGCTTGGGCAGAACCAGGCTCAGGTCTCCCGGCGTGGCCGCCAGTGTCGGCCGCACGGTACACTCTTCAATCCTCCGCTCCGTGCTGCGCCGGCCCCTTTCCAGATCGCCGAACCGCTGCACGATGACGCCGCCGCCCAGCATGTTGGAGAGGCGGGCGATGCTTTCGCCGTATCCATTGCTGTCCCTGAACGGCAGTGAGAAATGCTTGGCCACAAGCAGGGCAAAGTTGGTGTTCTCCGTCTTTTTCTCCGGATCCTCAAAACTGTGTCCGTTGACCGTGACGATGCCGTTGGTGTTCTCATTGACCACAATGCCGTTCGGGTTCATGCAGAAGGTACGCACGTTGTCCTCGAACTTGTGCGTGCGGTACACGATTTTGCTCTCGTACAGCTCGTCCGTAATATGGGAAAAGATAGTCGCCGGTATTTCCACGCGCACGCCCAGGTCTACGCGGTTGGAGCGTGTCCCAATGCCCAGCTCCCCGCATACTCTCTCCATCCACTTGCTGCCGCTACGGCCTACGGATACGATGCAGCGGGAGGCTTCATCCTCTCCGTCCGCATGCCATACGCGGTACCCGTCCTGTATCACCTCGATCCGCTCCACCGGCGTGCGGAAGAAAAAGTCCACATGGGGTTCGAGCTCCGCATACAGGTTTTTGAGAACCACATAATTGATATCCGTCCCCAGATGCCGTACGGAAGCATCCAGCAGCGTCAGGCGGTTCTGGATGCAGAGCTTCTTGAAGGCTGTGCCGGCCGTGGAAAAAATTCTGGTACCTGCCCCGCCGTGCTCCATATTGATGTCATCCACATAGTGCATCAGCTCCAGAGCCTTCTCCCTGCCGATATATTCATACAGGGTTCCGCCAAAATCATTGGTGATATTATATTTTCCGTCGGAAAAAGCGCCGGCTCCGCCGAATCCGTTCATAATGGAACAGGGCTTGCAGCCGATGCAGCTCTTTACCTTCTTTCCGTCTATCGGGCAATGCCGCTTCTCCAGCGGATTTCCTTCCTCAAATACGGCGATTTTCAGATCCGGCCTTTTCTGCATCAGTTCGTATGCGGAAAAAATGCCGCCCGGACCTGCGCCGATGATGATCACGTCATATTTCATTTTCTGTCCTCTTCCTCACAATTAAAGTTTGCCTGCGCAGGCTGTCCGCTTATCTCCAGATCTGTGCTTCTGTGATTTCCGCGAGAGAGGCCACCCCGCACATGCGCATGGTATCCGCCAGCTCCGCGCCCAGCTTCTCCGTATATACACGGATGCCTTCTTCTCCTCCGCCGTAAACGGCTGTCACATACGGCCGGGCAATCAGCACGCCGTGCGCGCCCATGGCAAGCGCCTTAAACACATCC
>JAFWDX010000288.1 GCA_017515945.1 Blautia sp.
CGCACTTATGTGAGAGTCAAGGAACCTGTCCCCCTGACTCGTGAATGCTGTTCACAGAATGTTTAGAGGGTCTGCCCCATCTGACTTTCCGGTTATAAAATAACCTTCTCAGTCCACGCCCACATATCACACGGCAAGTTGACACGTAAAAAAAATATCGGTATAATGCTCTCTATAGAAACAAGGAGGTAATTTCTATGGATAAAGATATTTCGAGAGCAGTTATCAAACGTCTGCCTCGATACTACCGATATCTTGCCACACTGATCGACGAAGGGGTAGAGCGGATTTCTTCAAATGATCTCAGCCGGAGGATGCGGGTCACTGCCTCCCAGATCCGCCAGGATCTCAACAATTTCGGTGGTTTCGGCCAGCAGGGATATGGGTACAATGTCCGGTTCCTGCATGACGAGATCGGCAAGATCCTCGGGCTTGATGCGACTCATCCGATGATCCTCATCGGCGCCGGCAACCTGGGTCAGGCGCTGGCTAACTATAGTGGCTTTGATAAATCAGGGTTTAACCTGATTGGGATTTTTGATGCGGATCCTGCTTTATCCGGGAGCATGATCAGAGGTATTCCGATCCATATGATCGGAGATCTGGATACGTTCCTGCTCGAGAACAAAGTGGAGATTGCCATTCTCACATTACCAAAGGCAGAAGCTCCTCAGGTGGCGGAACGGCTCGTCGAGGGCGGTATCAAAGCCATCTGGAATTTCGCCCATGTGGATCTGGACACGCCGGATGATGTGATCGTGGAGAATGTCCACCTTTCAGAGAGCCTGATGACTCTTTCGTATAACCTGAGTGAGCATCACAAATCCCATCAGACTGAGTCCTGACCTGCCAAATTATACGCGTGCGATCACAAGCAAACCTGCTCCTTGCGTTATATGCAGAGACCTAAAATAAGCAGAATCAAAGTGTCCCACGCTCACAGGTTTTTTTGCTATCATAATGGGGGCTTCCCCCTTTTGATACCCGGGAACAACAAAAGCGAAAATGTAAGGGTTGTTTCCGCAGTATATACAGCGGTTCTGAATACGTCCAAAAGGATATCCAAAGTCTGTTCAGATCCACTGGAGAATATTTGCCACAGACGGTGCCCTGCCGGGGTGAATGGCAGGGATAATAGGGAAACAGGTGAAAGTCCTGTGCGATCTCGTCACTGTGATCAGGGAGTGTGCTGCCAGCCGTGCGCAGTCACTGGCCCCCCGGGGCCGGGAAGACGGCAGCATGTGAGGATCTGAGAGCCAGGAGACCTGCCGGCTGTGAGGATACGGGAACTTTGTTCCGGGCCACGAGCACTTGGCTGTATCGATAAGGAGTCATCAATATGCCTCCTGAAAGCCTCAGGGATACCTGGGGTCTTTTGTCGCTGCCTTGTGCCCGTCCCGGGGCATGAGGTTTTTTTATTTTCAAAGGAGGTATCATGATGAAAAGATCCATGAGTTTTTTCTTTGCACTTGCAATGACGGCTGCTCTGTCTGCGACACCGTGTACGGCCATTCTCGCTGAAGAGACGACGGAAGCGGCACAGGAAACCCTTACCGAAGTTACGGAGGAGAATGCCGGAGAAGAGGCAGAGGAGGAAGCCGCTCCGGAGGCGGAGGATGAGGATGAGAATTATGAAACCGGGGACGCTTCCCTGGATGATCCCCTCAACGGAGATGACATTTCCGAAAATGAACTGCTGGTGGTCAGCTTCGGGACCAGCTTTAACGACAACCGTCGTCTGAGCATCGGTGGGATCGAAAAGAAGCTCCAGGAGACATATCCCGACTGGAGTGTTCGCCGGGCATTTACCAGCCAGATCATCATCGATCATGTAAAGAGCCGCGACGGCGAAGTGATCGACAATGTGGGAGAAGCCCTGGAAAGAGCCGTGAATAACGGTGTGAAGCATCTGTTCATTCAGCCGACACATCTGATGGGCGGTTTTGAATACAACGATCTGGTTAATGAAGCCGCTCAGTATGCGGATGCTTTTGAAAAGATAAGCATCGGAATGCCTCTGCTGGACAGTGATGAGGACATGGGTAAGGTCGCGCAGATCCTTGTGGATGCCACGGCCGAGTACGATGACGGAAAGACCGCCATTGTATTCATGGGTCATGGCACGGAAGCGGATTCCAATGAGGTTTACGCCAAAATGCAGCACGTGCTGGATGATATGGGCGCGGCCCATTATTATATCGGTACGGTCGAGGCGGCTCCGTCTGTGGAAGATGTGCTGGCAAAGGTCCAGGAGGGAGATTATACCCGTGTCGTGCTGGAGCCTCTGATGATCGTGGCCGGTGACCATGCCAATAATGACATGGCCGGCGGTGAAGAGGATTCCTGGAATACACTCTTTGAAATCGCGGGATACGAGGTTGAGAGCGTACTGCGTGGCCTCGGCGAGCTGGAGAGTGTGCAGGATCTCATTGCCGCGCATGTACAGACGGTAATGGAGGCGGAATGACATGAAAAAAGGGAAAAAACCTTTCATGGGATCCGGAATCCTGACAGGCCTGCTCCTTGTCGGCATTCTTTCCTGCATGCCTGTGCAGGCTTACGGGTCTGAGGCTGCCGCTGCTGACACACCCGTCATGGACAAGGTGGCGGACAGCTCGGATATGGCCAAGCCTGTCGAGCTTGATCTGGAGGGCCTGACCCCTGTCGCGGCGGATGAACTGCAGGATGGCACATATGCGGTCACCGTGGACTGCAGTTCTTCCATGTTCAAGATCACGGACTGCGCCCTTACGGTCGCGGAAGGAGAGATGGAAGCGGTTCTGACCATGAGCGGAACGGCATATCTCTACCTGTACATGGGAACCGGGGAGGAAGCCGCCACCGCTGACTCTTCAGACCTTATTCCCTATGAAGAAAATGCGGAGGGAGCTTACACCTTTACTGTACCGGTAGAGATGCTGGATGCTCCGGTCAGCTGTGCGGCTTACAGCAAAAATAAAGAGATGTGGTATAACCGGACACTCGTATTCCGCGCCTCATCCCTTCCTGACACCGCATTTAAAGAATCACGCTTTGTCACGGCCGAGAGCCTGGCTCTGCAGGACGGAACCTATACGGCTGAGGTTTCGCTCGAAGGCGGTTCCGGAAGAGCTTCTGTCACTTCCCCCTGCACGCTCAGGGTAAAAGACGGTTCGGTCACGGCTGTGATTGAATGGGGCAGTGACAAATACGACTATATGAAAGTCGAAGATGTCCGTTACGATCCTGTAAATACAGAAGGAAATTCTGTCTTTGAAATTCCCGTGAACGGTTTTGACTATCCGATGCCGGTACTCGCGGACACGACGGCCATGAGCGTACCCTATGAGATCGAATATACACTGTACTTCGATTCGAACTCGTTGAAATGAGTCACAGGGACAGGTTTCGTGACTCACTCGTTCGTGCAAGCCAAGTGAGTCACGGGGACAGGTTCCCTGAC
>JAFWDX010000289.1 GCA_017515945.1 Blautia sp.
GTGTGAGTCAAGGAACCTGTCCCCCTGACTCATCAAGGAACCTGCCCCCTGGCTCATCTTTCCGACAAAACTTCCTATATTTCGACAAAACTTCCTATGGACAAATGAATTCAAACGATTTATAATACATCTCACCAGATCACATCTGGACATCTTCCATCGTCTCTGATGGGCTCTCTTTCTTTGCAGAAAGAGATTTATCCATTTTTTCGGGGAAAACAGCATATACCAGTGCATCATATACTCGCGCGATCGTAACTCTTCAGTCACAAGCTCAGTCACAGCTACGCGCGATCAAATAGACAGAAATGTATATGGTAAGGAGGGGATTTTTATCGAAAGCCAGACATTTCGTGAGCTGCGCGGCCGTCTCATGGAGCGGCTTGATATATCCAGAGAACTGACCGACAGTCAGATTCTCGAAGCCATCGATGATCTTATTCTCAATCACACTGGAAATGAATGTCCGTCGCTGAGGGAGAAAGTTTCACTCCGGCAGGAGCTCTTTTTCTCCGTACGTAAACTGGACGTTCTCCAGGAGCTTATCGACGACAATTCCGTCACAGAAATCATGGTAAACGGACCGGATGCCATTTTTGTCGAAAAAGCCGGTCGTCTGACACGCTGGGGCAAGACCTTTGCGTCCAGAGAAAAACTTGAAGACGTGATCCAGCAGATCGTAGGCAAATGCAATCGTGTTGTCAACGAGTCTTCTCCCATCGTGGATGCCCGGCTGGAGAACGGATCCAGAGTTAATGTCGTTATCGCGCCGGTGGCACTGAACGGACCGATCCTCACGATCCGCCGTTTTCCGGACAATCCCATCACCATGGAAAAGCTGATCGCCATAGGCAGCATCACTCAGGAATGCGCCGACTTCCTGAGCCTCCTGGTCAAGGCACGTTATTCCATCCTGATCGGAGGCGGAACGGGCTCCGGCAAAACCACCTTTCTCGGCGCCCTGGCGGACTATATACCGGGTGATGAACGCATCATCACCATCGAGGACAATGCCGAACTGCGCCTGAAGGGAATCTCCAATCTGGTCAGTCTTGAGGCAAAAATGGCCAATCTGAATGGTTCTGTGGAAGTGACCATCCGCGACCTGATCAAGTCTGCCCTGCGCATGCGTCCGGACCGACTGATCGTTGGAGAATGCCGTGGTTCTGAGGCCGTAGATATGCTGCAGGCCCTGAATACGGGGCACGATGGTTCTCTTTCCACGGCTCATGCCAATTCCAGCAAGGACATGCTCTCCCGTCTGGAGACCATGGTGCTCATGGGCATTGAACTCCCTCTGGAGGCCATCCGCAGACAGATCGCTTCCGGCGTGGATATACTGATCCATCTGGGCCGCCTGCGTGACCGGAGCCGGAAAGTCCTGGAGGTCTCTGAGGTGACGGGCTATGCCTCAGGGGAGGTGCAGACTCATCCACTGTACCTGTGGGAGGAGGGAAAAGGATTGGTCAGAAAAGAAACTCTCTTGCATCCGGAGAAACTGATCCGGGCGGGGATCCTTCCGCCCGGAGAAGGAGAAACAGCATGAAAAAAACCAGCAGCGTGAAACAGGAGTACAGGCCGCGCAGCGGACAGTGCAAGGACTACGACCATTACAGCTTCACACAGAAGGAGAGGCTGACGTTCTGCAGTCAGGCCCTGGCCTTGTATGCCGGAGGCAATTATCTGTTCTACAGGAATATCTGGCTGATGGCCGGTGCGCTTCCATTTGCCCTGTGGTATCTCAGACATAAAAAACAGCAGCTCATCAGGCAGCGGCGCAGGATCCTGAATGAGCAGTTCCGCGATGCACTGATCTCGCTGAACATCGCCGTACAGGCCGGATACTCCATAGAAAATGCCGTGACAGCCTGCATCCAGGATCTAAAGCAGCTTTATCCCACGGGGAGTGATATTCTGGATGAATTCCGCTATATCGAAAACCAGCTTTTCGTCAGTGTCCCTGTAGAAGATCTGTTTATGGATCTCGCGGAACGCAGCCGTGTAGAGGATGTGGAAACCTTTGCAGCGGTCTTCCATACTGCCAAGCGCACCGGCGGAGACATGAGCACCATTATCCAGAACGTCACGCGCATGCTCAGCGATAAGATCGACGTCAAAAAGGAAATTCAGGCGACCCTGGCAGCCAAAAAATATGAGCAGCTGATCATGAGCCTGATGCCGGCAGGCATCATTCTTTATCTGCGTCTGGCATCCCCCGGTTTTCTGGACGTCCTGTACGGGAACCCGCTGGGAGCCGGCATCATGAGTGTCTGTCTGTGCATTTATGCCTTCGCCTGGTGGATCGGTGTCCGGATCGTGGATATCAATGTATAAATCTCTCGGAGGGTCCTATGTGGCTTCATATTACTCTTTTCGGAATACTGGCCGGAGTGTGGGCCGGCTGGAAAACCGGCTGGCTGCCCTTCTCGGATATTTCGGATACAAAAGGCAAACAGATGTTTTTTCTGATCGGTGCCGCCGGAAATCTTCTGGGTCTGGTCCTTACCTTTCAGGCTTTGGACGTTTCGCTGGGTGATGATTTCCGACTGCCGCGCACCGAAGATGCCTACAGTGAGGACTTCATGCTCTCCATAGGCGAGGATCGGGCGGCGCGGGTCACTGTGGAGATTCCTGAGATAGAAAAGGAGGAAGAACAGCATGCACAACAGCAGCCGGATGAAGAAGAATCCAGACGGATCGCCCTCGAGGAGGCCATCCGCAGCTACAATGACAAAAAGCAGGATGCCGAATGGTACTATCTGCCTCCGAAGCTGGATGGGCAGCGTCTTACCTGGGAAAGGCCACAGGATAACTCCGGCACCATGCTCGCGGCTCTCTTTTTTGCTGCCGCGGCCGCCGCGCTGCTGCTGAAGGGACAGGAAAGACAAAAAGAACTGATCCGCCGCCAGGAGGCGCTGCTGATGGACTATCCTGAGCTGGTAATGAAATTTACCATGCTGGTCCAGGCCGGCATGACTGTACGGAAAACCTTCCAGAAAATGGCCCGTGATTATCAGAGGCGGACAGATCCCCGCCCGCGGCCCGCATATGAAGAGATCATCACCATCTGTCATGAAATGGACAGCGGTGTTTCCGAATCAGAAGCCTACTACCGTTTCGGAGAAAGATGCGGACAGGTCAAATACAAAACCTTTTCCACTCTGCTGGAACAGAATCTTCATCGTGGAAGCCGTCAGCTGGTGCAGATGCTCGAGAAAGAGTCTCTGCAGGCCTGGGAGGACCGCAAACGCAAAGCCAGAGTCCTGGGTGAAGCAGCAGCTACAAAGCTCCTGCTGCCCATGATCCTCATGATGGGCGTCGTCATGGCGCTGGTCATGGTACCGGCAGTCCTGACATTTTATGCTGCATGACACCAGAGTCTCGTAATATTTTCAGGGCAAAACCCTGATGATGGCAATGGAGTAATGGTATAAGTCTACGAAAACCATGCAGAAAATGCAGTTATTTCATTTATTAATAAAAAGAAAGGAAAAGCTATTTAGATGATAAAAGCTTATACGCTGAAGCAGCAACTACAAATCGCGAGATTGTAGCGAATCATCTAGCATATACACATTTGTATATGTTTTCAGTAGCAGGTGAAACAATGAATCTGATCACAGGTTTTTTCCGTTCCTTCCTCGCTGAAGAGGACGCAGTAGGTGTCGTGGAGATCATACTGATCCTGGTCGTTCTGATCAGCCTGGTCGTTATCTTCAAAAGTCAGCTGACCTCTCTGGTCAATAAGATTCTCCAGAAAGTAACCAAAAACGCAGACGGTATCTGACAGTATGGATAACCGTGAAGGAGCGTGACTGAACACTTATCGGCAAAGGAGGGAAAGGGAGCATGAAACATATGCGCAAAGGCAGCATTACCATCTTTCTGGCACTGATCCTCGGCCTGATGGTCACGCTCCTCGGTGCAGGCCTGTATTCCGTGCGGATGCAGGCAGCCCGGAGCCAGATCCTCAACGCCACAGACATCGGTCTCTTTTCCCTCTTTTCCGAATTTGACCGAACGCTGCTGGATGAATATGACCTGTTCGCCCTGGATGCCTCAGGAGGCGGAAGCGGGCCGGATCTGGCCACGCTTTATGATGAGTTCAATTCTTATTTTCTGCCGATCCTGGCCCAGAACAGCCAGCATCTCACCTTGCTGTCCGGAGGTTTAAACGGTTATACGCTCCTGACCGACGACGGCGGAGAGGCTCTGTATCGTCAGGTCACTCAATATATGCTCCAGACCATCGGCGCTCAGGGCATCAGCGCCGTGCGCGACCGCCTTTCCGGACATCAGGAGAGTACAGCCGCCGCCGAGATTTCCGGACAGCGGCTGGAAAACGAAGGAACCATGGGTACCTATGACCGGGAGATCCAGGATGCCGCAGACCTGAGCGAAGCAAGGGCAAGGGAGCTCAGGGAACAGAATCAGGGGTCTGACGGCAGCGGAACGGATCTGGGCAGCAGCTCTCAGGGCTGGGATGTCTCCCACGATCAACAGGTTGAAAACCCGATCCCTGTGATCCAGCGCATCCGCCAGATGGGAATCCTCGGGCTGGTCATTCCGGCTTCCAGAGGGATCTCAGGGGAAAGCGTGAACCGGTCGGAACTCCCGTCCGGCAGAGCGCTGGCACACGGATACGGGCTTGGTCCCGGGAAACAGGGATTATCCATCCCATTTTCCGAAATCCTTTTTATTCAATACATTATGAATAAACTTGGCAACTACCGAAGGCCGGCTGCTTCCGGTCTTCGGTACCAGGTGGAATATATCATCGGCGGCAGGACCACCGACCGGGATAACCTTGAAAAAGTCGCCACCCGCCTCCTGTTGATCCGGGAAGGTGTCAATGCCGCAGCCCTGGCCGCCGATTCAGACAAAATGCTCCAGGTCCGGCTCCTGGCCTCCGCCATCGCCGGCGGGTTTTTAGTCCCGCCTGCAACTCCTGCCATCGAAGCGGCTCTTGTCATGAGCTGGGCTTTTGCTGAGAGCGTCCTGGATGTGCGTGAGCTTTTTGATGGCGGTCGTGTCCCCCTGATCAAGGATCCGGCTTCGTGGCAGCTCACGCTGGAAAACCTGCCCCGTCTGCTGGACAGGCTGGATGTAGACCGTAAAAACAATGACCGCGGTATGGCTTATCAGGATTACCTGCAGGTTCTGCTGATGGCACGTACCAAAAACCAGCTCAAGGCAGGCACGCTGGATATGCTGGAACAGACACTTCGGGCCAGACCCGGCTGGGAAACCTTCCGTCTGGATGAATGTGTCGTCGCGGCAGGGGTCTGTGTCAGTGTGCGCGCGAACGGGCCAAAAGCCTATATGTGCGAAAGGAGTTTTTACTATTGAGCAGGAGTAACTGTGAAGGAGCTTGTGACTGAACAGTTATACTGCATATACCGCGCGGAAAATCAGGTACATTTTCCATTTATACTCGCGGGAACAATTAGATGGAAAATGAAATTTGTCACCGCGTTATATGCAGAGCCTCTAAATACGTGGAATTCCACATATTAAGACGCTCTAGTATATTTGATCGCGCGAGTATACGAACAGGACGCCATGCGGGAGTGCTTTTCCGAAAACAGATCAGACGATGAGGATACAGCCATCACTATGAACAATTCATATACAACTATAATTTCCCAAATAAAAAATAAGAAAGGAGCATACCGGTTAAATCTGTGCAGATCTTCCTCCCCCACCCCGAAGCGCAGGAAAATCCTTTTCGGAAAAGCAATCCCGTATGTCATACTGTAAAAAGCCAGCCAGTCCGTTGAA
>JAFWDX010000290.1 GCA_017515945.1 Blautia sp.
AGGAGCTTCTGGATAAGGATTATTATGCGGCGGTGGATGATTATGACAGGGCGATCCTGTTCGGGATCATAAAAATCGCCTCAAAGATGGGGATCTCAACGATCCAATCCTATCAGGGCAGCAAGATCTTTGAGGCGGTCGGGATCTCAGGGGATGTCATCCATGAATATTTTACAGGGACTTTCAGCAGGGTCGGCGGGATCACGCTGGAGGAGATCGGCCAGGCTGTCGACGCACAGCACAGCCGGGCCTTCGATCCGCTGGGACTCTATGTGGATCTGGAGCTGACTGCGGCCGGCAGGCACAAGAGACGTGCGCAGGGCGAACACCACAGGTACGATCCGCAGACGATCCATATGCTGCAGTGTGCAGCAAGGGAAGGAAACTATGAAAAGTTCCTGCAATATACGCAGATGGTGGACGCGGAAGAAACCGGATATCTGCGAAGCCTTTTGGATTTCCGGTTCCCAAACGAGGGTGTTCCTCTCGCAGAGGTGGAATCGGAGGAAGAGATCGTAAAGCGGTTCAAGACCGGGGCAATGTCCTATGGCTCGATCTCGGAGGAAGCCCATCAGACACTGGCCATTGCCATGAATCATCTGCATGGGAAGTCAAACAGCGGAGAGGGCGGGGAGAGTGATGAAAGGATCCTCTCCGCAGGTACGGACCATGACCGCAGCTCGGCGATCAAGCAGGTGGCAAGCGGACGGTTTGGCGTGACCAGCAGGTACCTGGTCAGCGCGAAGGAGATCCAGATCAAGATGGCGCAGGGAGCCAAGCCCGGAGAGGGCGGCCACCTGCCGGGCAGAAAGGTGTATCCGTGGATCGCAAAGACCAGACACTCCACCCCGGGTGTCAGCCTGATCTCTCCGCCGCCGCATCACGATATCTATTCCATCGAGGATC
Source organism: Blautia sp. (assembly GCA_017515945.1). Lineage (GTDB taxonomy): Bacteria > Bacillota > Clostridia > Lachnospirales > Lachnospiraceae > Blautia_A. The sequence continues at coordinate 907 of JAFWDX010000290.1, forward strand.
TGGCGCAGCTGATCTATGATCTGAAGAATGCAAATAAAGAGGCGCGTATCTCGGTCAAGCTGGTTTCGGAGGCCGGCGTCGGGACGGTTGCAGCAGGAGTCGCCAAAGCGGGCGCACAGGTCGTTCTGATTTCCGGCTATGACGGAGGAACAGGGGCTGCACCTCTTTCCTCCATTCACAACGCGGGACTGCCGTGGGAGCTGGGCCTTGCCGAAACCCATCAGACACTGGTCGCCAACGGACTGCGCACCAGGGTCATGATCGAGACAGACGGCAAGCTGATGAGCGGCCGCGATGTGGCGATCGCGGCAATTCTCGGCGCAGAGGAATTTGGCTTCGCAACCGCTCCTCTGATCACCATGGGGTGCGTCATGATGCGGGAGTGCCAGTCAGACACATGCCCCATGGGCATTGCGACGCAGAATCCGGAGCTCAGGAAGCGCTTCGCGGGGAAACCGGAATACGTCGAAAACTTTATGCTGTTTATCGCCAGACAGCTGCGGGAGATCATGGCGAGGCTGGGGGTCAGACGTGTGGATGAGCTTGTCGGAAGATCGGATCTGCTGAAGATCAAGGATGGTCTCACGGACCCGCAGAAGCGTATGGATCTCGGTGCGATCCTGGGCGGAATCCCGGGAGTGAAGCGCGATGAGATGACCTTCCGCCCGGAACACCGGTATGATTTCCGGCTGCAGGACACAAAAGATGAAAGGATCCTGCTCAGGGATCATGCGGTACAAGGCTCTCTGGAGAAGGGTACTCCATCAGAAATAAGCGTCAGCGTGGATAACAGGGACAGAACCTTCGGCACCCTGCTCGGGGCAGAGATAACCAGGCGGTATCCGGAAGGACTGCCAGAGGATACCATAACCGTGAACTGTCAGGGCAGCGGAGGGCAAAGCTTTGGCGCGTTTCTGCCTGCCGGTCTGACGATCCGGCTCGTCGGAGACAGCAATGACTACTTCGGCAAAGGCCTGTCCGGAGGAAAGCTGATCATCCGTGCGCCGGAAAATGCGTCATACGATCCCAATGAAAATATCATCATCGGAAATGTGGCTCTGTACGGCGCCACATCCGGCGAGGCATATATATCCGGCATGGCCGGAGAACGTTTCTGCATCCGCAACTCCGGCGCCTCCTGCGTCGTGGAGGGAGTGGGCGAGCATGGCTGTGA
>JAFWDX010000001.1 GCA_017515945.1 Blautia sp.
CGGACTTGGAGGCATGTAATAACCATTTTTGCAATTTATTCAATCTGGCATAGAATTTCCCCTAAAATGAATTTTATGTGTAGTAAAACACCAGTATTCGAAGATTATTCATATTTTTTGGGGACCTGTTCATTATATCATAGCCTTGGCAGACAGACAAGAAACAAATTCAGCGTCAACACAGGAAATGAGAGGTCGATCCGATGCTCAGCAATGAATTGATTCTCCAGGTAAAGGATATCAAAAAAACCTTCGGTCCTGTCATCGCGCTCAAGGGAGTCAGCTTTGAGGTGCGCCGGGGAGAGATCCGCGGACTGATCGGGGAAAACGGCTCCGGCAAATCCACGGTCACTTCCATCGTGGCCGGCATGCAGAAGGCGGACAGCGGAGAGATGATCTATCAGGGCGCCCCCTGGCATCCCGCCACCATGATCGACGCCCAGCACAAGGGCGTCAGCATGATCCTGCAGGAAATGAACACCATTCCCGGCGTCACGGTGGCGGAAAACCTCTTCGCCGGCCGGGAGGACGAGTTCAGCCGTTACGGCTTCGTCAACATGAAAAAAATGAAAACCGAAGGCCGGAAACTGCTGGACAAATTCGGCATCAAGGGCATCGACGCAGGTGAAAACATCAGCCGGTACGGGTTTGAGGACCGGAAGCTGATCGAGATCGCCCGTTCCGTCAGCGATGATACGCAGCTGCTGGTGGTGGATGAGACAACGACAGCCCTGTCCCACGAAGGCCGCCAGCTGCTTTATAAACTGGTAAACCGCATGGCGGAGGAGGGCAAGGCGGTCATTTTCATCTCCCACGACCTGGATGAGATCATGCACGTATGCAACGTGATCACGGTGCTGAGAGACGGCGAGATCATCGGCAGCCTTTCAAAGGAAGAATTCGACCCGGTCAGGATCCGCTATATGATGGTGGGCAGGGAGATCGGCGACGCTTATTACAGGGAAGACTTTATCCCAAGCCACGGGGATGAAACGCTGCTGGACATGCGCGGCGTCAGCGTGGGTGAGATCCATGATTTTTCTCTTCAGGTACGCGCCGGGGAAATCGTCGGTATCGGCGGCCTGAGCGGCTGCGGAATGCATGACGTGGGCCGCGCGGCCTTCGGCATCGTCAAAGCGGACGCCGGCGAGGTGGAGGTACAGGGCAAAAAGATCACCGACTGCGGCAGCGCCATTGAAGCCGGCGTTGCTTACATCTCCAAAAACCGCGACGAGGAAGCGCTGATCCTGACCGGTTCCATCCGGGACAATATCGTGCTGCCGATCCTGAAATTCATCGAAAAGCCGCTGGGCTTTATCAATCCGGCCGATGAAAAGAAAACGGCGGACGCCCAGGTGGAAGGTCTCAGGATCAAGTGCAACAGCCCCGCCCAGTTGGTATCCACCCTGTCCGGCGGCAACAAGCAGAAGGTCTCCTTCGCCAAATGGATGGCCACGGATTCAAAGCTGCTGATCATGGACTGCCCCACCCGCGGCGTGGACGTGGGCGTCAAGCAGGCGATGTACCAGCTGATCGAAACGCTGAAGGAAAAAGGCAAGGCGATCCTGATCATCTCCGAGGAGCTGGCAGAGCTCATCGGCATGTGCGACCGGATTGTGATCATGAAGGATTTCGCGGTAAGCAAGACCTTTGACCGCAGCAGCGACCTGACCGAGACAGCCATCATCGACTACATGATCTGAGAGGGGGCGCCGGGATGCAGAACAAAACAACGCAGAACCAGACAGCCGCTTCGGCGAAAAAGACGCTGACGGCAATCGCACAGAACAGGATCGTCGCGGCCGTCCTCCCTTATCTGGGACTCATCCTGACGGTGATCGTGTTCTACTTTACCACCGGCGGGAAGATCTTCAACGCCTACAACCAGCGTATTCTGATCCAGCAGACCATCGCTCTGAGTCTGATCTGCATCGGAGGCGTGTTCACCTACACTCTGGGCGGGCTTGACGTGTCCCTGGGCGCCAGCCTCGGGCTGTGCACGCTGATCGAGGCAACCGTCGTCAATGCCACGGGCAGCCTGCTTCTGGGCTTTGCGCTGGCCGTGCTGCTGGCCGTATCCTTCGGCATATTCAACGGTTACGCTTCCATCAAGCTTCATCTGCCCACCATTGTGACTTCGCTGTTCCTTATGTTTATCGGCAACGGCGTACAGACGCTGATCACCCTGAAGACCGATACGATCAAGGCCAATTACAACTTTGCCCTGTTTAAGGATAAGAATTTCCAGATCGCCGTCCTGGTCGCGGTATTCCTTGTCGCGCTGTACCTGTACCGCTTCACCAGGATCGGCAAAAACCTCCGGGCCATGGGCGCCAACAGGAAGTGCGCCGCCCAGGCCGGCGTATCCCTGGTCAGGTATCAGCTGATCGCTTATGTGATCATCGGCATATGCATCGCCATATCCAGCCTGTTTGTGCTGGGCCGCACGGGCTCGTCCTCCCGCGTTACCGGAGCCGGCTATCACATGGACGTCATGGTCGCGCTGATCCTGGGAGGCATGCCCCTCTCCGGAGGCATGAAGAGCCGCCTGAGCGCCGCCATTATCGGCCCCTTTACCTACACGCTGCTTTCCAACGGTCTCACCCTTTCCGGCGTACTGGTCACCCAGGTGCCGATCATCAAGGCGCTGATCTTCTTTGGGATCGTGGTGCTCACCTGCCGCAAAAAGGGCCTGATCCTGCCCCGCTGATCATTCCGAATCCCCGGAAAGGCGCATGCCCTTCCCGAGAAATACAAAGGAGGAAACATCCGATGAAAAGAATTCTCTCTGTACTGCTGACTCTGGCTTTGTTCCTGTCTCTTGTCCCCGCCGCGATGGCTGACGGCAGCCTGAGCGGCATCAAGATCGGTATTCTGGGATACCAGCAGAGCGGCGAGCCCGTTACCGCCATCAACAACTTTATGACCGCCATGCACGAAGCGACCGGCATCGAATTCATCTATGTCTGCGGCAGCTCCTATGACGAGCAGACCAACCTGACGCATGTGCAGAACATGCTCTCCTCCGGCTGCAACGGCATCATCATCTGCATGGACACCGCCATGGAAGCGATCATCGAGGAATGCGAAATGGCCGACGTGTTCGTTGCCGGTTTCCTGTGCGACTTCGAACGCAGCATGGATATGCTCAAGACCCATCCCAACTTCGTTGGCACCGTGTGCGACGGCCCCTATGACAACACGGTCTACGGCACCCATATGGCGAAGCTGGTCATCGCCGACGGCCGGAAGAATGTCGGCCTGCTGACCTCCCCCTACCGCTACTATCCCCACAAGCAGGAAGCTGTGGAAGCCTTTGTAAAGGCCATTGACGAATACAACGCCACCGCGGAAGAGAAGATCGTCGTTTCCGAAGTGGAAGAACTGGCATTCCGCGCACTGGACGCCACCTATTTTGCCAACCATCCCGACATCGACTGCATCGTGAGCTTCTCCGCCGGCACCTTCGTATATCCCACCATGATTTCCGAAGGCCGTACCGATCTGTGCATGTACGCGGTGGGCTTTGAGTCCGAAGA
>JAFWDX010000291.1 GCA_017515945.1 Blautia sp.
CCATGATCGCAAATCGCTAATGTCTGTTTTATCCATATTAACATTGTTAGGATTACAGATCATGTGTTGCAAATATATATCAGATCGGAGGATTTTATGATGCCTATCACGATGGCAAATCCAAGTGAAGAAATAACGATTACCAGAATCACCGGCAAGGATGACACCAGACATCATCTGCATGAGCTTGGTCTGGTGGAGGGCGACACCGTCACGGTAGTCTCCAAAAACGGAGGCAATATCATTATTCAGTCAAAGGGCGTCCGGCTGGCACTGGATGAAAAGCTGGCCAGCCGCATACATTTTTAAGGAGGGGAAAGCCAAATGAGAACACTAAAAGACGTAGAGGTGGGCTCTACGTGCAAGGTGGTCAAGCTTCATGGCGAAGGTCCGGTCAAACGTCGGATCATGGATATGGGGATCACAAAGGGTACTGAGATCCTGGTGAGAAAGGTTGCGCCGCTGGGCGACCCGATGGAGCTCAATATCAGAGGGTATGAGCTTTCCGTCCGTAAGGCGGACGCGGAACTGATCGAGGTTGAGTAACACAGAGAACATCGTCCTGTGCTGAGTCATCATTGTATTAAAATTATTGCCATGGATGACTTGACAGTCACCACTGTGGCTGAGGAGACATTTTTTGTCTCAGAGGCGAAGCTGATGAGCAACAAAATAGTCATCCGACAATAGTATGTTGGCATAGAACTTTGTTCTAAGAGGAGAAAAAATGAGTATTCGTATCGCATTGGCAGGTAATCCGAACAGCGGCAAGACGACGCTGTTCAACAATCTGACCGGTTCAAACCAGTATGTAGGGAACTGGCCGGGCGTAACCGTTGAGAAAAAGGAAGGATATCTGAAGGGATATGAGGACGTCATCATCCAGGATCTGCCTGGTATTTATTCCCTTTCTCCCTATACACTGGAGGAGGTCGTTTCAAGACAGTATCTGGTAAATGAAAAGCCGGACGCGATCCTCAACATCATCGACGGCAGCAACATTGAGCGAAATCTTTACCTGACCACTCAGCTGCTCGACCTGGGTCTTCCGACTGTGATCGCTATCAACATGATGGATATCGTGACGAAAAACGGCGACCGGATCGAAACGGACAAACTTTCAGGACAGCTCGGATGCCCGGTTCTGTCCATGAGCGCGTTAAAGTCTGATGGCGTTTCTGCCGTGGCACAGGCAGTGGTTGAAGCTGCCCGCAACGGAACTACAGGAGAACGCCCCCATGTTTTTGAAGGCAGCGTGGAACACTGCATCGCCCATATTGAAGAATCCATCGAAGATATCATCAGCGATAAAAAATACCTGCGCTGGTATGCCATCAAGGTTTTTGAGCGCGATGAGAAGGTCATGGAGGAATTTAGACTCACCCCCGCCGTTGCGGAGGAAATCGAACAGCACATACAGGACTGCGAGAAAGAACTCGACGACGATGCAGAATCCATCATCACCAATGAGCGGTATAACTATATCGGAAAGGTCTGCATGGCCTCCGTAGAGAAAAAAGCTCCTGCTCACAGTCTTTCCATTTCAGACCGGATCGATATGATCGTCACCAACCGTGTTCTCGGTCTGCCGATCTTTGCATGCATCATGTTCCTGATCTATGCCATCGCCATGGGCGGCTGGAGTGTGTCTCTGGGCACCAGGGCGACGGATTTCACAAACGATGTCATCTTTGGCCAATGGGTTCCCGGTGCAGTGGACTCCATCCTCAACTTCCTGCATGTAACGGAAGGCAGCGTCGTCTATTCCCTGATCCAGGATGGCATCGTAGCCGGTGTCGGCGCAGTCCTTGGTTTTGTCCCGCAGATGCTTGTTTTGTTCCTGCTTCTGTCAATCCTTGAGGACATCGGTTATATGGCTCGTGTCGCCTTTGTCATGGACCGTATTTTCCGTCAGTTCGGTCTTTCCGGGAAATCCTTCATCCCCTGCCTGGTGGCTACCGGCTGCGGCGTTCCCGGGATCATGGCTTCCCGTACCATCGAGAACGACCGTGACCGTAAGCTGACGATCATGACGACCACCTTCATGCCCTGTGGTGCCAAGTTACCGATCATCGGCCTGATCGCAGGCGCCATCTTCGGCGGATCACCGCTGATCGCCGCCTCCGCGTATTTTATCGGAATCGGATCCATCATCCTCTCCGGTATCATCCTCAAGAAATTCAAGGCCTTCGCCGGCGAGCTGGCTCCCTTTGTCATGGAGCTGCCCGCCTATCATATCCCGGCCTGGGGCAATGTCCTGCGCGCTACCTGGGAGCGCGGCTGGTCCTTTATCAAGCGTGCAGGCTCCGTCATCGTGATCTCCTCGATCCTGATCTGGTTCCTCAACGGCTTCGGTACCATTAACGGCCACTTCGGCATGGTGGAGAACATGTGGGAGGATGAAGCCATTGTCAGCGAACAGACCGTTCAGGATCTGGCAACGCGTATGAATGTACCGGTTGAGGATGTGAATGCGCATGACGCTTCCCTGCTTGCCGCTGTCGGCAATACGATCTCTGTTGTCTTCCGTCCGCTGGGCTTCGGCAGCTGGAAGCCGACTGTGGCCACCATCACCGGTCTGGTCGCCAAAGAAGAAGTCGTCGGTACCATGGGCGTATTGTACAACTATGACGATTCAGAGGAAGAGCTGGGTGAAAACGGTGAACAGATCTGGGATCGTGTGGCCGCGGATTACTCCGCTTCAGCCGGTTTCGCCTTCATGGTCTTTAACCTGCTGTGCGCACCCTGCTTTGCCGCGATCGGTGCCATCAAACGTGAAATGAACAACCGGAAATGGACCTGGGCGTCCATCCTTTACATGACGCTCTGGGCTTATGCACTGGCCTTTATCATCTATCAGTTCAGCGCCCTCGCCCACGGCGAAGTCTCCTTTGGTATAACCACCGGTATTGCCGCCGGACTTATTGCGGTCATCGTTTTTCTCCTTGTGCGTAAGGGATTTGTGCCGGATAACAAGAAAGCCAGCCTGACCTCCGTGGAGGCTGCGAAATAATCTCTCATACCGATTATATTAAGGGAAGCCCTTTGAAAGGCTTCCCTTATAATTTCAGATATACTCGAGCGATCAAATATAAGATCATAAGTAACTGTTCAGTCAGCACATCGCATTTACTGCGACACCGCAGGCGTGCCTTGGCAGGTGCGTGGAACAAAAGCTCAATAGCCAGGGCCACACCGAAGGCGTCCCTTGGGAGGCGCACTTTCAATGCGACGAAAGGAGCCTGCGCCAAGGGACGCCTTCGGTGTGGCCTCGTAACTGTGAAGGAGCTTGTGACTGAACAGTTACGATCATAACAGGAGGCATAGATTCATGAATACGATACTTGGTAACGGAATTGCCCTGCTGTTGGTGGCGGGACTGGTGCTGCTCTCCCTCCGGGAGCTGTGGAAGGGCCACAGAAAAGGCGGCTGCGGCAGCTGCGCCGGAGGATGCTCCGGCTGCTGTGCGTCCTGCAGTCATCAGCACGCGGGACAGGCAAAGGGGGAAATTCCATCATGATCACGACAACTCTCAAAATCGAAGGGATGATGTGCGGAATGTGCGAAGCCCACATCAATCAGGCTGTGCGCAGTCATTTTAAGATAAAAAAAATAAAGACATCTCATAAGAAAGGGACGTGCGAGATCCAGTCGGAGGAACCGCTGGATGAGGCTTTGCTGATAAGGACGATTGAAGAGACGGGATACAGGGTTATGAAAATGTAGATAGATGGGGTCAGGCCCTC
>JAFWDX010000292.1 GCA_017515945.1 Blautia sp.
CGCCAGGATCCGGCCGCTGATCATTGAGTACTACACCGATGCGAAGGATTTCGCCGGCGAGACTCGGATCGAGAACGCGTTGGACGCGGCGGGGATGCCCTACGCAAAGAATGAGACCGATCTCGATTCCGAGCGTATGCATGAGACCATCTACACTATGGAGGTTGTAATCAATGCCTAAGATTAAATACGGACTGAAAAACGTCTACTATGCGCCGATCACGGCGATGACTGACGCAGGGGTCCCCACGTACAGCACGCCTGTCGCATGGCCCGGCGCGGTCAATCTCAACATGGAACCGCAGGGCGAGCGGATCGTCTTTCACGCGGACAACATCGAGTACTGGACCATGGTGCCGAACGACGGATACGACGGTGACTATGAGAGCGCCCTGGTCCCGGATTCCTTCCTCAAGGATGTCCTGGGATACATCGAAGACGCCGCCGGTGTGCTCGTCGAGGATGCCAACGCGAAGCCGAAGGAATTCGCGCTCCTTTTCCAGTTCGAGAACGATGACAGCGAAACCAGACATGTGATGTACCGGATCAGTGCGGGCCGTCCTGCGGTTGTGGGCGCCACCAAGGGCGAGAACGTCGAGCCCCAGACCGAGACGAGCGCGTTCCGCGCTCTGGCCATCCATAACGCCAGCCTGGACACGGATATCGTCAAGGCCAAGGCCAAGACCACAGACACACCGTACGCGAACTGGTTCCAGTCCGTGTACATCCCCACGGCCAGTACATAAGGAGGATTTATGTCCTATGCAGTAGTCCGGATCGGCGAGCAGGATGTCCCGATGCGGGCAAACGCCACGACACCGATCCGCTATAAGCAGGTTTTCCACAAAAATATCATGCCTCTGTTCTCCGGGGGCATCCCGGAGGACGAGGCGGAGGAGATGCTGGTGGAGCTGGCCTATGTCATGGCCTGCTCTGCAGCCGCTCCGGCTCCGGATCCGCTGAACTATACGTATGAGGGCTTTATCCTCTGGCTCGAGGGTTTTGACGCCCTCGATTTTTACGTGGGCGACACGGTGACGGCGATCCGGAACGTCTACGCCGGGAACCTGATCACCGGATCCGAATTAAAAAAAAGTCCAGACCAACTGAGCGAGTAATGACCATCGCTCTGTACTCCCTCCGCTGCATCCAGCTTGGCTTGCACGTGGCCGATCTGGAGCAGTTGGAGTACGGTGACGTAATCGACATGATGACCGAAGCCATCAATGACGGCGTCGACTATATGCCGGTCGCGACGCAGGCAGATTTCGATAACTTCTAGGAGGACGCATGCCGAACAGGATCAAGGGAATCACAATAGAAATAAATGGCGATGCGACCGGTCTGGACAAGGCCCTGAAGGGTGTAAACAGCACCCTAAAAGAGGCGAACAACGGCTTGCGGGACGTCAACAAGCTCCTCAAGCTGGATCCGTCGAACGTGGATCTGCTCAAGCAGAAGCAGGGCTACCTCAATGACGCCATCAGCGCGTCAAAGGAAAAGCTGGAGACGGAGCGGCAGGCCCTCGAGCAGCTGAAAAACTCCGACGGGTTTGATGAAAACAGCGAGCAGGCAAAGGCCCTCGAGCGTCAGATCATCGCGGACGAGCAGGCGCTCCAGGATCTGCAGAAGCAGGCGAAGGAGTTCGGCTCCGTCGGTGCCCAGCAGATAAAGCAGGTCGGCGAGCAGTTCAAGCAGGTCGGTGAGAAGATCACCAACGTCGGAAAGACGATGAGCACCCGCGTCACGGCTCCGATCGTGGCGGTGGGAGCCGCGTCAATGGCCGCGTGGAAAGAGGTCGACGCCGGCATGGACATCGTCGTGGCCAAAACCGGCGCGACGGGTGACGCGCTCAAGGATCTCCAGGGCGCGGTGGAAGATGTCGCGACCTCGATCCCGACCGACTTCGAGACTGCCGGCAATGCCGTCGGCGAATTAAACACCCGTTTCGGCGTCACCGGGGACGAGCTCCGGGATCTGTCGAGCGTTTACGTCAAGTTTGCCCAGATCAACGGCACTGACGTCGTGAGCGCTATCGATGAGAGCCAGAAGGCCCTCACCGCGTTCGGCCTGGGCGCTGAGCACGCTGAAGAACTGCTCGACACGCTGAATTATACCGGGCAGGCGACGGGGATCTCCATGGAGACCCTGCTCTCCGGGCTGGTACAGAACGGCACAGCTTTCCAGGAGATGGGCCTGTCCATCGACCAGGCGGCGATGTTTATGGGCCAGATGGAAGTCTCCGGAGCGGATGCCAGCGCGGTCATGGGCGGCCTGTCGAAGGCGTTAAAAAACGCCACAGCGGACGGGAAGCCGCTCAACCAGGCATTGGAAGAGCTGCAGGCGTCCATCGTCAACGGTACCGGCGCCACGGACGGCCTGACCGCTGCGTATGAGCTGTTCGGCAAGTCCGGTGCGCAGGTCTACTCTGCAGTCAAGTCCGGCTCCCTGGATTTCACGAATCTCGCTCTCTCTGCTGACACTGCCAACGGCTCCGTCACGGCCGCATTTGAGGGGATGAAAGATCCCGCGGATGATTTCACGGTCGCGATGAACCAGGCGAAGGTCGCCGGCGCGGAACTGGGGACGCAGATCCAGGTCGCAGCCGCCCCCGCCATCACCGATCTGACCAAGCTGATCGGCACGGTGACGGAGAAATTCCGCCAGCTGACACCGGAACAGCAGCAGACGATCGTGAAGATCGGTGCCGTGGTCGCGGCTATCGGTCCGGCGCTGGTGATTGGCGGGAAGCTGATCTCAAGCATCGGCTCAATCATCTCCCTGATCGGCACGGTGGTCGGCGTCCTTGGCGGCCCGCTCACCATAGCGATCGGCGCGGCGGTGGCCGCTGGCGTCCTGATCTATAAAAACTGGGACACGATCAAAGAGAAGGGCACGCAGCTGTTGGCGAGCGTCAAGAGCACGTTTGAAAACATCAAGGCCACGATCACCAACGCGGTCAATAAGATCAAGGGCGTGTTCAATTTCTCCTGGCATCTGCCTCAGATCCGGCTCCCGCACTTTTCGATAATGGGGAATTTTTCCCTCAATCCGCTCTCCGTGCCGTCCTTCGGCGTCAACTGGTACCGGAAGGCGTACGACGACGGTGTGCTTTTTAACCGTCCGACGGTCCTTCCGACTGCCGGAGGCTTAAAGGGATTCGGCGACGGCGTCGGCAGCGAGGTCGTACTCGGACTCAGCAGGCTCCGGGAGCTCGTCGGATCCTCCGGCGGGACGACGACCATCAACGTCTACGGCGCACCGGGGCAGAGTGAGGAGGCACTGGCGGAGATCATCATGGACAAGATCACCACCATCCAGCAGCAGGAGGCGATCGGAGCACTATGAGGCCACAGTTATATTTCGACGAGACCGCGCTGAGCACCTTCGGGATCTACATCTCCGGCGAGGGCACCTATAATGCCCCGGAGAGATCCGTCCGGGAGGAGGTCATCCCGGGCAGGAACGGGACGCTGGTGATCGACAACGGCCGTTTTGAAAATATTGTTGTAAGCTATCCGGCGTTCATCCTGGATGATTTTGCGGCAAACATCAAAGCGGCCAGGAACTACCTCTCGAGCCGGCGCGGATATGTCAGGATCCGCGATACCTACCATCCGGGCGAGTATCGCCTCGGGGTGTATGCGGCGGGGCTGGAGATCGACACCTCCGGACACGGCAATATCCACGGTAAATTCAATTTGATTTTCAACTGCAAACCGCAGAGATTCCTGACGGCTGGCGACACGCCGGTCACGATCTCCAGCGGGGCGTCTATCACAAATCCGACGCTTTTTCCGTCTCGGCCGCTGATCCGGGTGACAGGTACAGGCGCCCTGTCGCTCGGAGGCGTCGAGATGACGATCACCGGCACGCAGGAGTACACAGATATCGACTGCGATCTCATGGACTGCTACGCCGGAAGCGTCAACCTCAACCGCTATGTCAGTATTGACGGCGACGAGTTTCCGGAGCTCGCTCCGGGAGAAAACGTCCTCGTCTATGACGGCCCCACGGCCGTCCAGATCACGCCCAGGTGGTGGACTGTATGATCCCTATCCTCTACGAAGCCAATGAAACCGAATACTTGACCAACGGCATCGGGCGGCTGTCCTCCGCAGTGACCTGCACATCCACGGAAGACAGCAAGGGATATGATGAGGTCCTCATCAAGTATCCGATCACCGGGGAGCACTACGCGGACGTCGAGCTTGACAGGATCATCCTGGTAAAGCCCGCACAGAACCGGCGGACGCAGCCATACTATATCTACAATATCAGCCGCCCGATCAACGGGATCGTCACCATCAACGCCCGGCACATCGGCTATAAACTGGCCGGCATGGTAGTCATGCCGTACTCCGCGGACAGCTGCTACGAAGCATTGACGGAGATCCCGGACCACACTGTCGAGGAGTGCCCGTTTACTTTTGACACGGACAAGGCCGTCACAGGCCCCTTCGAGGTCAAAGAACCGACTCCGGTCCGGTCGCTCCTGGGAGGATCCGCCGGGTCGATCCTCGACGTCTACGGAAAAGGACAGTATGAATTTGACCGCTTTTCTGTCTATCTGCACGTCAACCGCGGGCAAGACCGGGGCGTCACGCTGAGATATGGGAAAAATATCACGGATCTCGAGCGCAAAACGGACACGTCCTCTGTGTACGTCGGGATAGTGCCGTACTGGTCCGATGGCCAGGGCACACTGGTCACACTGCCGGAGGAGGTCATTTACTCCAGCGCAGCGGAGACCGTGGCATATAAAACGGTCAAAGTCGTGGACCTTTCGAGCGAATTTCAGGAGGAGCCCACGGTAACACAGCTCCGCGAGCGTGCCCTGACGTACCTGCAGAATAATGAAGGATGGGAGATCGCGGACAACATCACGGTGAGCTTCGCCGCGCTGTGGCAGACGGAGGAATACAAGGACGTGGAACCGCTCCAGGCGGTCGGCATGGGCGACACCGTGACCGTGATCGACTCCAGACTGGGCGTCAAGGCGTCGGCCAAAGTGATCAAAACAGTCTATGACGTCATAAACGAGCGATATGACAAAATCGAACTCGGCACGGCAAAAAACTCCCTCTCCCAGGTGATTGCGGAGAGCACCATGGTTCGCACTATCGAACCGTGGGTTAATCAGCGTTTTGAGGTCGAAAACGGCCGTTTTATGTCGATGATCGAGCAGGTGATCGAGCAGGTCGGGGAGCAGATCGACTATACCTACGAGGACGAGCTGACCAATGCCGACCACCTCACCGTCACGCCTCCGGCAGTCGAGCAGCTGGCCTATCTCTCGACCCATGAGGACAAGCCCTGCCTAGTGGTGGATGGATCCACGCTGTCCAGCGTGACGAGCAGCTACCGTGCGCAGCTGGCGCTGATCGGCGACCTCATGCAGCCGCCGGCGAAGATATTTATCGAGTTCGACATGGCGCTCGAGTATGAGACAGAGCCGGCACTGTCCGAGTACTTCCTCGGGCTGTTTTACAACAGGAGCGACACCGGCGCCACCTGGTGGCACCGGTGGCTGTATTCGAGCCTGCTGACGGAGATCCCGGCCTCCGGAGAGACTGTGCACATCACGGCGTGGGTCTCCACCAAGAAGCCGAGCATCCCGGAGGGTGCTGCGCTGTACGTCTTCTTTGTTCCCGGCGTTAAGGCAAGGATCTCCAACCTCAAAGTCTACAGCGAGCGGGAGACCTATCTCTCCTCCATCAGTTCGTACATCAACCAGACGGCGAGCGAACTCGAGCTGGCGGTCAAGGAAGCGGCGATCCGGCAGTACATCAGTCCGTTCCCGGTGATCTCCGAGTCCAGCAGTTCGAACGCATGGGCGTACGGGTCCGCAGAGTCTGCCGGTTATGTGGTCTCAGTCGGAACGCACAATGGACACGAGTGTATCATCATCGACGGAACTAATGTCGACCCGGCGACAGCAAACGTCTACACCTCCAAGATCTGGAGGGCGACGGACTACGCTCAGCCGAAGGGCAGCACGCTCCCGTTTAAGTTTACAGTCGAGTCAAACATCGACATCGCGGCCCGAACGGACTGGTATTCTGCGTCCGTACAGTTCCCGTACAGCGCGAGCGGGGCTCGCCCTCTGTACTTCACCTTTGGGGCCTTGCAGGCCGGCGTTCCCAGATCCTACACGCTCAACTTCACCGTGCCGGACTGGGTAGCCTATGCCAGTACGGCACGGACATCTCCAGAGCTGTACGGCTATCCCGGTGCGATCCTGTACTTCTGGGACGGCTCGATCGAGACGACGGAGCAGGAATTCGCATCCAGCGTTTTCAACATGAGCGCGAACGGGATCAGCTCCAAGGTCTCCAAGGACGGCATCATCAGCGAGATCAATCAGTCCGCGGAGGCGGTGAAGATCCAGGCGAACAAGATCGACCTGATCGGGTCGGTGTACGTCACCGACGACGATGCAGCGCCCCTGCTCAAGGTCTACTGGGAAGACACGGAGGAGGAAGGCTCTACCACCATCTACGGCGGCTCGATCGTCATGAACAATGACGACGTGAGCCCCGCCAAGGACAAGTTCACCTCGATCGGCGGCGGCCGTGTCCTGCTGACGGATTTTAACTATTGGGCGGACGATAAGTCCCAGTATTATGCGTCGGATCGGCACTACAGATTCGGCTCGACGCTGGACGGTCCAGGGCTCAATGTCACCCGGTACGAGTTCGATCCTAACGATCCCCTGTTTTTCAAAGAGCAGCGGATGGAGCTCGAAATGGTCGAGCAGAGCTACAGCCAGTCCCTCGGCATAAAACTCGGACCGGACACGACGATCTACCACAACGTGGACGTCACCGGCAACCAGTGGGCCTACACGCTGGCGTACAATAACGCCCGTTTCTGGGTGCCAGTTCAGTTCTACGGGAACGTCAAGAACAGCTCCGGAGGGACGCAGTTTACCTCCGACCGGCGGGCGAAAAAGAGCATCAAGGACCTCGCCAGAAAGGCCGCGAAGACTTTTATAATGGCTCTCCGGCCGAGGTCGTTTAAGTACAGGACCGGATCGAGCGGCCGTGATCATCACGGTTTTATCGCCCAGGAGCTCCACGAGGCCATGGCCGGCAAGGATTGGGGCGTCTGGTGTGAGGACCAGGGCGAGCAGCGAGAACAGTCCGTCCGATATGATGAGATCATCGCCGACCTGGTCAGCGTAGTACAGCAGCACGAGGAGGAGATCGCCGCCCTCCGTGAGAAATTAAAGGCGATAGAAGGAGACGGCAAATGATTCCGTACCAGGAGCTCACGGTCGACCTGATCCCGCACGGGATGCCCCCCTGTGTGCAGGTCTGGGCATCACAGTACGACGCGGGTAGGCCGATAAAAATCAACATCCAGTACGCCGGGGCGCCCTACACCGTCCCGGCAGGATCCCAGGTGTATATCGACGTCCGGAAGCCCTCCGGGAAAATCGTCCACGACGTCGTCACGGAGTTGGGCGCGACCTACGCGGTCGTCAGCCTGGTGGAGCAGATGACGGCGGAATACGGTCAGGTCCTCATGGAGATCTCTCTGATCGGTGACGGCCAGGATCCGATCGGAACCGCGAACTGGCTGATGCAGGTGGAACGCTCACCGCTCGCCGCCGGGGACCCCAGTGCGACGTGGGTCGTCGACCTTAACACCGCGGTGGATGAAGCGAAGGATGCCCGTGATGCCGCGCAGGCAGCGCAGGCCGCAGCTGAGACAGCGCAGGAACTCGCTGAGGATGCCCAGCAGGCGGCTGAGACAGCCCAGGGAAAAGCGGAAGAAGCGCAGGCTGGTGCGGAAGCCGCTCAGCTCCTCGCTGAGGGGGCGCAAGCCGCCGCAGAGGTTGCCCAGGGGAAAGCAGAAGACGCCCAGGGCGCCGCGGAGGACGCGGCAGAGCGGGCTGAGCAGTCGGCGGCGGACGCCGGATATATGTTTTTCCACATAGACGAGCGCGGCCATCTGATCTATGAGCACACGGTCAATGTCGACGTGGAGTTTTATCTGTACAACGGTCACCTAATTGTGGGGGTGGATGAATGAGACAGCAGGATTTAGGAATGGTCACCGCGTACGCCTACGCAGTTTCGCAGGGGTACACGGGGACGGAGGAAGAATTCGCGGAGCTGATGGCGTCCTATGCTACAGTCGCAGATGAAGCCGCAGAATCAGCCGCAGAAGCGGCGGCAAGCGCAGAAGCGGCAGGGACATCGGAAGCCCATGCGGCAAGCAGTGCGGCGAGTGCGGGACAGAGTGCTACCAGTGCGGGGAACAGTGCTGCAAGTGCATCAGGATCAGCGGTACAGGCGCAGTCTAGTGCGACAGCGGCAGGGCAGTCTGCTACACAGGCGGCAGGGAGTGCTACAGCCGCAGGGAATAGCGCGACAGCGGCGGCAGGTAGTGCATCACAGGCGGCGGCATCAGAGACAGCCGCAGGTGCATCAGCTACAGCGGCGGCGGGTAGTGCAACAAGTGCATCAGGATCGGCTACAGCGGCAGCAGGATCAGCCACGGAAGCGGACGCATCAGCAGACCGGGCACAGGAAATCCTTGATTCGATCCCGGAAGATTACTCTGAAATGTCCGAGGACGTTGCTGATTTAAAGAGCGCATTTCGCGATTTCGGGCATTATATTAACGGAAATGAGGACATCCTTGTCAATGTTGGATATACAGAAAATTCTTCGATCAATGAATCCGGCACGATTGTTTCAAATTACAATGCCCACTATACAGACTTAATTCCTGTTGATACTGATGAATATGTTCTTTGGTACTTGAGTGATGGAACGAATAACATAACAAGGATTCATGCTTATGATGCAAACGGAGATTGGATTGAGCAGATTCTGATGACTGAAAGCGGGACAAGCACACAGCCGATTGGCGCAAAGTTTACGCCGGGGGAAGGAACGAAATATATAAGAATTTCGCTCAACAAAGTTGTAACACCTATCATTCTCGCTAAAACGTACCTTGGGGAAAATCTGCATAATGCAATTCAGACTCTTGGAGAAATCGTAGACGTAAAACAGCAAGTCGATTTGTATACGGATGAAGTAATCGGTGCAAAAGAAATCATTAACAGCATTTCATGGGTTGAGGGATATTCAATACAGGCAAATGGCAATGTTCAGATAGATGCCCGCTTCCATTACACCAACCCAATCCCGGTGAAGGACGGGATATATAAATTTACTTACAAGGGCGTTGGCGTCAATAATAACACCAGAATCCATGGATATGATGCAAACGGGGATTGGGTTGAACAAATCCTACTTTCACGCAGTGAAACATCAACAGATCCGATTATCGTTGAAATTTCGTGCAGTGGTTATAGTTTTATCAAAATCAGCACGGCAAAGGTAACAGAAGCGTTGAGTCTGGTCACGCCTTTGTTGATCAGTTCTTATACAGAAACCCAGAACAGCATCGGATTACACACAACCCCGGAAAGTCAGGGCGTTGTGAATGCTATCAAACGGGCAAGGCAAATGACAGACCTTGAATGGATTCCGGGAGCGGACCTTCTCCGTGCCTTTATGGACACTGGGGACACTTATCTGACATCGCATTCAGAAACCTATCAGGGGAGGTTTGTTGCAGGACAAAAATACAAGGGGCTTCCTTATTCCGAAAGGAATATCCCGTACAGATGGATTGGCATCGAAGTTCCCTTTGAAGCATTTTGCAGTGCGATTCAAAAAGCGAACAGCGTTATTGCGAATGAAAGCACCTATACAAAATACGGAGCAGACTATTACGGCTGTGTTTGCACATCTTTGACTTGCTATGCGCTTGATTTGCCGTATACCGTTTCAACGAAATATAACAAGATACCCGGGATGACATATATTGCGCCCGTCAATACGAATTTTGACGCATCCATTCTGAAGCTTGGGGACATTCTCCAGATTTCCGGACATTGTGCATTGATTACGGACATTTATAAGGATGACTTTGGAAGAATCACATATATCGAAATTTCCGAACAGACGAGGCAGGGGAACAGCAACCGCAGTCACCTGACAGGGGAATATGGAAGTGTTTGCAGAAGGATAACCATGACGGTTCAGGAATTTATCACTTGGTTCTCTGGTTTTTATATTTACCGCTACACCAACATTGATAAAGTCGGCTATTTTCCATGCCCTTATGTCCCGATGCCGGATGAAGGAAATCGGATATGCATCCATGACTATCCTTTAATGCCGTACATGGGAAACAAAACAACGTATGGGACGGAGACAGCACCAACCGTCAAGATCATTTTTGACACGGATGCATATACAACCCTTGTTGTTTATAAAAACGGTGCTTTGTTTGGGGAATACAGCATTGAAGGTCAAACCTATTACAATGTTCAGTGCGATACGGATGAAGCAAAATATACAGCATGCCTTGCCGTTCTGGACGAAAATCAGAATATCAGTTACAGCACACAATCCATTGAATGGTATTGTCGACCACATGACACGCCAGTGTATTCTGTTAGCAATAATACGGTTACGATTTCTGTGACGAACAGTGGAGAATTCAAGCCGTACTGTGTTATTTTTGACACAACATTTATCAACGGAGGCTACATCAAATTGTTTGACACAGACTACACAAAAACCGTAAATTCCAATTCTGTAACGTATACGTTCTCTGTTCCGTTTGCATATTCAGAATCTAAAAGTTGCAAACTGTATTTGCGGTCGGACGAATGGGGTGTTGCGGAATACAACTTCACCATTAATCCGTAAAAGGACACAATCATGGGACGCATCCCCTAGTCAAAGCCCTAGCGCGAGGCTATAAATATCGTACGGCGGGATGCACGGCAGACTGTTGGGAGATGGCTTGGTCTGCTTAATTATAGGACACAATAAGTCAGTAACTACTCGAGTTAATTCGAGTTAAACTCAAACTAATTGAGTCGGTACTTTGAGAAAGGAGAAAAAATGTATCTGATTACATATATAAAAGATTGCATTCATTTTGCAAAGCGTTATCCGCTGAACGGAGGAAAGCCTTTACTCTGGTTCCGTAATGTACTCTATGTTAATGCTCAGCCGAAGTATTTTCTCGGGAGAGTCATTACCTCAATTCTGTAAAGGCGGACACAATAAGTGTGTAACGATGCACAAGAGTGTGTAAGTTTCTGAGGGGCGGGGGTTAATACCCCCGCATTGTCATGAACGAAAAAGCGTTAAAACCAATCGAGGCAAGTGAACGCCACAAAGCGATGGGATACAAACATGATTGTCCATCGTGCGGCTGCTCTCTTGGATTTAAGGAAAAGTCTATGGGAATACTGCCGAGATGGATGAGGAAAACCGTGCTGTATGAAGTATGTCAGCCGTACTGCGGTTTTTGCGGTCAGCGCATAGACTGGAGCGAAATCACCATTAGTCAGTAAATCATTCAGTCAATTTAGTAAATCGGGACAGTCCTCCGGGGCTGTCCCTTTTGTATGGAGGATATGCCGATGCCGGAGTACATCACCCGGGAGGAGCAGGAGGCGATCATCAGCCGGATCGATGCCGAGGACAGTCGGCAGAACCATCGGCTGGACAAGCTGGAGGGCGCGATCGAGAACCTCTCCAAGCTGACGATCTCAGTCGAGAAGCTGGCCGTAAATATGGACCGCATGGTCCGGGAGCAGGAGAAGACAGCGAACCGGCTGACCGCGCTCGAGCAGGAACCGGCAGACAACTGGCGTAAGGCTGTCTGGGTGATCCTGACGGCCCTGATCGGTGCGGCTATCGGTTACTTTTTGCATTAAGGAGGGGAGCTTATGTCTAAGGAATTTTGGAAAGCCACAGCTATCCGTGCGATCCGCACGATGGCAGAGTCGGCCCTCGCCTATATCGGCACGGCCGCGATGCTCCACGAGGTCAACTGGATCGGCGTCTTGTCCTCCGCGGCCATGGGCGGCATGGTGAGCGTCCTGATGGCGATCTCGACGGGACTGCCGGAGGTTAAGTGATGGCGCCCGTGCTGGATCTCAGCCAGTGGAACACCATCACGGACTGGGATGCGGTCCGGGAATCCTGCGAGGCGGTGATCCTGAGGTGCGGGTATACGCTGAGCGCGTCGAAAGAGTTCCATATCTGCGCGGATCAGAGATATGTGGCACACCGGGCCGCGATCAGGCAGAGAGGCATCCCGCTCTCTCTGTACTACACGACCGGCGCCGTGACGCCGCAGGAGGCCCAGATCGAAGCCTCGTATGTGGCCGGCGAGTGTCGGGACCTGAGCGGCTACGTCCTGCCCGTATTCGTCGATTCCGAGCTGATTCTGGGCGGAAAAGGGCGGGCGGACAACCTGATCCGGGAGCAAAGGACGAAGTGCGTCCGGGCGTTCTGCGCCGCCCTGCAGGCGCAGGGAGTGCCGGCGGGGATCTACGCGTCCGACTCATGGATGACGGATCAGTTGGACATGGATAAGCTGCCGTTCTCCCTCTGGGTCGCCGCATGGGGTGCGAGCAGACCGAGGCATGAGGATTATGTGCTGTGGCAATATTCCAACTCCGGCACGATCCCGGGCATCAACGGGCGTGTTGATATGTCCACGCGTGACCGTCCATGGCTCTCTGCCCGGGACAGGATCATCGATCTGGAGATATCTGAAGTCGGCTATCTGGAGAAGGCCAGCGACGCGGATCTGTACAGCAAGAAGGCCAACGCCGGAAGCGCCAACTATACCAAGTACACCGCTGAGATGCACCGGCTCCAGCCGCGGAACATGGATCATCCTGCTCCATGGTGTGCGTCGTTCCAGTGCTGGGCGTTCACGCAGATCCTCGGTCTGGATGGCGCCAAGAAGGCGCTGTGCGGGGACATCGACGACTATTGTCCGGCACTGGTGGCGCAGTTCCAGAAGGCCGGACGGTGGCACAGCACGCCGGAGGTCGGGGATCTGGTATTTTTCGGCCAGGGAGGCGGCGAGCACGTCGGTCTGGTCTACCAGATCTCCGCGGGGATGATCCGCACCATCGAGGGCAACACGAGCAGCTCCTCCGGAGTGGTGAGCAACGGCGGAGGAGTGTGGAGTAAGTCGTATACGATCGGATACAGCCGGATCGCAGGATATGGTCGGCCGAAATATGACTAAGAAAGAGGGGAGGATCTCGATGATCTTCCCCTCTTTTTGTGTGCCAATCTGTATGCCAAAACGGACGCCGAAAAGCTGTTTTCGGCTGTTTTCCGTGTGCGGTCTGGTGCGGCTGTATGCGACTCTGTGCGGTGGCGCAATGCTTTATAATTCGCGGGTTTGCGAGTGTTCTGATGGTGCTGTGTGCGGCTGTATGCGATCCTGTGCGGAGGGCGAAAAATTTAGAAATTGTAAACCATAAACGGCGTTTTTACGCGGATGCGGTGGGTTTTGTGCCATTTTTTGTGCCAAAATTCACCGCGAGGAGCTCGGCGTCCTTCACATCGTCCATCGCGTGGACATAATACGAGAACGTCACTTTTATGTCCGAGTGCCCCATGATCTCCATGAGGACGCGCGGCTGCATTCCGGACTCCGCACACCTGGTCGCGAACGTGTCGCGGAAGGCGTGCGAGGTGAAAGGCTCGACTCCGGCACGCGTGCAGGTCGTCCTGATCGCGTTATTGACGGAGGCGGCGAGCAGAAGATTCCCGCGGGAAGAGGAGAAGATTCTGTCTGTCTTCCAGCACCATGCCCTTCGGAGCTCCTGGGCCCGTCTGATCGCATCCAGGGCGACGTCGTCGAGCGGGACGGTGCGATCCCCGGAGTCGGTCTTCGGACTGTCCCCGATCACCCTGCCGCCATCCATGCCGCGGGTGAGAGTGGCACGGACACGGAGGCGGCTGCCGATGACATCCTGATCGGTTATGGCTGCCACCTCGCCGACGCGGAGTCCGGTGTGGAGCATGAACCGATAGACATCCCTGTATGCATCGCGCCTGACCTCTGCGGCCGTCAGGAAGGTGTCTGTCTCCTCACGGGTGAGTGCTCGATGCTGATCCTCCTCCCGTGGCTTTTTTGGGGTTCTGAGGGGCTTTATTCCACGTGCGGGGTTCCACGTGATCAGGCGGTCGTTCACGGCTGACCAGATGATCTCCCGGATCTGGCGGATGGTCGCGTTCACTGTGGACGGTTCGAGGCGGAGGGCAAGATCGCGCTGGCAGTCCTTGATGTGCTCCGGCTGAAGATCGCGGAGGCGGATGCCGGCGAGCTCCGGAGGGATGCGCTTGACTCCTTTGGAGTAGTTGTAGACGGAGGAGTCCTTGACGGTGCCCTCCTTACCCTTTAGCCATCGACCGGCGTACTCGCCGAGAGTGACGTCCTTCTGGCGCTGATAAGCCCCTTCTTCGATCTCCTGGCGCTTCTGTGCCTCCTTCTGACGCACCTCGTCGACCGTCTTCCCATAGACGGCGTAGCGCTTGCCGTCGACGGTAAACCTGAGCTGATAGGTGCCGTCGTCTCTGCGGTAGATATTCGCTATTTTCCTTGCCATGTGATATAATTCTCCTGCGCTTGCGTGATGACCTTACAGGTCACCACCTTCCAGCCCCTCCGGCCCCGTCCGCCGGAGGGGTTATTTTTTGTTATGCAGATCTGTGCGCATCTGTTTCTATTCTCTGCACATCTTCCTTTTCAAAATCCTCACCTTCGATATGCCCGACAGCGTGGAGATAAGATCCTGTCTGAGTCTCTCTGGTATATCTGGCATTCACGTAGACGGTGTAACCGTCGACGCCAGGGGCCACAATCTCCTTCACTCCGATCGGGAGATCGGCAGGGTATACATAGATGTCATCTGTCAATGTTGTCACCTCCTCACCCGTCAGGGTTCGTCTCCTTGAATCCCCGAAGGATCTGAGCGGCAAGGTCGAGCTGTCTCGGCGTGCATCCTCTGGCTGCGTCGAACAGCATCCGAAGATCCGGATCGCCGAAGAGATCCTGCGCAAGCTGGGCAGTCTCATCAGAGAAATAATACTTTCCGCCGGACGTCGACTCCTTTTCCGTATCTTTACCCGTCAATAAATATTCCACACTCACGCCAAAATGATCCGCGATCTTCTGCATTTTGTCGGCTTTCGGCGTATATCGTCCTGCTCTCCGGTCTGTGAAGGTGCTCGGACTTACGCCGATCGCCCTTGCAACGTCGGAAAACGTCTCACCTCTCTGTCTCATTAATCGCTCGAAGATCTCAAACATACCGGCCTCCTGTAACGCTTGCTGATTTCCGCAAATTTAGTATTGACATTACTGAAAGCCGTGATATATTAGACTTATGCTTACGGAATTCCGCAAGCATAAGAACATCGGCGACGGCTCTCTGTAATTGTTCCTGACAAAACAATCATAACGGAAAGCCGTAATAGATTCAACACATAGTACGGAAAGGAGGATA
>JAFWDX010000293.1 GCA_017515945.1 Blautia sp.
CTGAGCGAGAGAATCCGCGACCAGGCAGAAATGCCTGTACATACCGATATGTGTTTCAGGAACACTTACTGCTTTATCTTTATCCACGTAGTCGATCAGCTCCAGACGTACGCCTTGCGGAAGCGTATAATATGTCAGCGTATGATCTCCCATGTCGATAAAACCGCAGTATGAAAGCTCCAGTACATTTTCGTAGAAGAATCTGGACTTTTCCAGATCTGTAACATTGACAGTAATATGGTCCAACCCGGTCATTTTCATGGCAGTACCTCCTTTTGCCCGGAAACTGATCTTTCGCAAGGTTCTTCATAGTTACCAACATTATTTCGTAATTGTTCAGTCACAAGCTCCTTCACAGTTACCATTATTTTATTATAATCCGTTTCAGCTGTGCTGTCATCAGGTTTGATTAAATGGTCGGCTTGACGGTGATAAACAGATCATTTGGACGAGATCCTCGAGATCACGGATACGATTTACGTTTTCAAGGATGGGGAAGAAACCGCGGTATTTCCTACGAAAGAAGCGGATCTGGATGTCCTGTACGAGAAAATGGTCGGCAGATCCACTACAGGGGAATTTTATGTAGAAGACCGGCAGACGGTTCCGGGTGACGATGTGATCCTGGAGGTTCAGGATCTGAGCCTTTTCGGTGCTTTCAATCACGTCAGCTTCAAGCTGCATAAGGGAGAAGTCCTGGGCCTTGCAGGACTGGACGGTTCCGGAAATGAAGACGTGTGCAATGTGCTCGTAGGGCAGGAAGCTCCCACGGCCGGCAGGATCCTTGTCAACGGAAAGGAGATGCGATTCGCAAATGCATATCAGTCCCGCAGGAACGGGATCCTGTCCGTCCCCAAGGACCGCAGAGACGAAGGCATGGTCGGGATCCTGTCGATCGAGGACAACATCAATATCTCCAGCTGGAATCATCTGAAAAAAGGTCCGCTCCTGTCCCGCAGGCTCCTCAGGGAAACCGCCGACAAATGGATCCGGGAAGCAGGCGTAAAATGCACAGGGCGGAAGGATCGCATTGCGCAGCTTTCCGGCGGCAACGCCCAGAAGGTCATCTTTGCCAGGGCTCTCGAGAGCGGCTGCCCGGTCCTGATCCTGAATCATCCCACGCGCGGTGTGGACGTAGGTGCAAAACAGGAGATCTACCGTCTGGTAAGGGAAATGACGGAGCAGGGACATGCCATCATCGTCCTCGGGGATACACTGGATGAATGCCTTGGACTGGCCAGTTCTGTTGTTGTTTTCAAGGACGGTATGATCAGCGCCACATTTGACTGCCCGGTCGGCGGTAAGCCGAGCCAGAACGAAGTCGTCCATTTCATGATGTGAAAGGAGTTTTCATTGCCATGACGAAGAAAAAGTTCTCTTTATCGGATTACTCTCAATACATGGTGGTCGTCAGTATCGTGCTGGTATTCGGGATCTTCTCTGTGCTCAATCCGAATTTTGTCAGCGCATACAGCCTGCAGAACATGATGGTGGAGGTATCCCCTCTGGTACTGCTGGCATGCGGCCTTTCATTTATCATATTTACAGGTGGCATTGACCTGGGATCCGGTGCGATGGTCTCCGCCACCTGCGTTATCAGCGGTCTGTATGTGACCAGATTCGGAAACGGGATTATTCCTGTGATGCTTATAATCGGTGCTGTTCTCGGCCTTCTGAATGGAACGATCGTGACGAAACTTAAGATCCCTTCCTTTATTGTTACCCTCTGTACTCAGAATCTATGGGCGTTTATCGCGCTCACGCTTTGCCCGAATGGTTCTGTGGCAATCGATCTCAAACTGCGCAAAACGCTGAAATGGATGACGGCGAAAGCAGGAGGTGTCCCGGTGATCTTTTACTTTGCCATTGCCGCGGTCGTCATTCTCTTTATCTTTCAGCAGCTGACGCCATCAGGCAGGGCAATCTTTGCGGTAGGCGCAAATGTACGGGCTGCCAGACTGGCAGGCCTTGACACGGACAAGGCACAGATCATGGCCTTTACCGTCAGCGGTGCCTGCAGCGCTCTTGCCGGTGCTCTGTACGCATACAAACAGCTTTCGGCGGTCCCCACGATCGGGGACTCTCTGACACTGTCCGCCATTGCCTCGATCGCCCTTGGCGGGACTTCAATGGCAGGGGGCCGGGGCAGTGTGATCCGGACGGCCATCGGTGTAGTCACGATTACAGCTATCACCTCCGGATTGAATATGATGGGTGTGAACCCTTTATGGAAGGATATCATCATAGGCATTATCCTGATCGGAGCTGTTTATTTGAATTCTGATACGAAGGGAAGGGACATCATCATAAAATGAGTCACGGGGACAGGTTCCCTGACTCATTCTTGAAACCATTAATGATTTCGGGTAACTGTTCAGTCAGCACCTCGCACATACTGCGACACCGCAGGCGTGCCTTGGCAGGTGCGTAAGATAAAAGTTGAACAGCCAAGGCCAGGCGCACTTCCAATGCGACGAAAGGAGCCTGTGCCTGGCCTGGTAACTGTGAAGGAACTTGTGACTGAACAGTTACGATTTCTGCTAAAATGAGTCAGGGGACCTGTCCCCCTGACTCCCCTTGACTCATAAATGAAACGGAGGAAAGAGTATGGGATATCTGGCCGGAATAGATCTGGGAACTACAAGCACTAAGGTCCTCATCATGGATGCAGCGGGGTCTGTCCTGGGAAAAGGCAGCGCCGCCTATGATCTACTGATCCCGCAAATGGCTTACGCGGAGCAGGACCCGGCACAGTGGTGGGAAGCGGTCAAAGCTGCTCTGCAGGGGGCCGCGGCCGCGGCAGGAATCAATCCGGGTGAGATCGAGGGCATCAGCTTCTCGGGGCAGATGCATGGGCTGGTGGCGCTCGGCGCGGACAAAAAACCTGTCTGCAACGCTATTATCCACCTGGATCAGCGATCTGCCTCCGTGCTGGAGGAGCTCCGCGAGGCAGCCGGGACATTGATGAGCCAGGAACTCCTGAACCGGCCCAGCGCTGGCATGATGATCAGCACCTTATACTGGATGAAGAAAAACCAGCCACAGCTGTTGGAACGCATTCGTTATGTGATGGCACCTAAGGATTATATCCGTTTCCTTTTCTGCGGTGAGATCGGGACAGAGGTGTCCGACGCGGCTGCCTCCCTGGGATTTTCCGTAAAAAACAGATGCTGGTGCACGGAACTCTTTTCCAGGCTGGGGCTGCCGCAGGAGATTTTCCCTCCGGTCAGCGAAAGCTGTGAGATCGCAGGGACCGTGACGGCCGAGACTTCCCGGGAAACAGGACTAAGTCAGGACACAAAGGTGGTTTATGGAGCCGGAGACTCATTGGCAGCCCTCACCGGGATCGGCGTCGTCGAACCGGGCGCGATGGCCTGCAATATCGGCACGGCCTCCCAGCTGGTTGTAGTCGCGGACAAACCGGTCTATGACCCGCAGATGCGGATCCAGACCTGGTGTCATACGGTTCCCGGCCGCTGGGCGGTCCAGAGCGGTACGCTGAACGGCGGGAGCACCCTGAACTGGTTCCGCAATCAGATACTCAGGAGTAGCGCCCCGTTTTCGGTATTGGACGAAGAAGCATATCGGATTCCTGCCGGTTCCGAGGGCCTGCTTTTCCTCCCCTATCTGGCCGGTGAAAGGACCCCCTGGGACAATCCCTGTGCCAAAGGCGTTTATTTCGGCCTGAGCATGAAACATACACAGGCGCATCTCGTCCGTGCCACCATGGAGGGTGTGATCTTTAACCTGAAGGAATGCCTCGGCATTCTGGATGAAATGAAGGCGGAACGCACGGTTCTGCTCGCCTCCGGCGGTGCCGCCAGAGGGCGGACCTGGAAGCAGATCCAGGCGGACATGCTCGGTATGCCGGTACACACCACAAAAGTCGAAGAAGAAGCCTGCCAGGGCGCGGCGATCCTGGCGGCGACGGGTATCGGCTTATATCCGGATATCCCGACCGCATGCAAATCAATCGTTGTTATGAGCGGAGAAGTCGTCGAACCGCTCACGGAGAATATGAAGATGTATGAGGAAAGACAGGGAGCGTTTCATGAGTTGTATGAATCGGTGAAGCATATGATGAAGTAATGAGTCAGGGGTTCAGGCTCCTCAATGAGGAACCTGAACCCCTGACTCATTGAGGAACCCGGCCCCCTGATTCATTGAGGAACCCGGCCCCCCTGACTCACTTCTGCCTGAGCTCTTCGTGTGCCTTCTCCACATTCAGCCTTGTCAGGATCAGTGTGATCAGCAGATTAAAGATCATGGGCATCCACAGGTACATGACATGTAGCATATTCATGCAGGAAGCGCTCTGCTCCGCCGCGCCGCCGACGTAGCCGCTCAGGGCCAGGAGCCAGCCGGCCA
>JAFWDX010000030.1 GCA_017515945.1 Blautia sp.
GCACTCTGCTCCCACCCGCCACCTGTTTAGTCGCCGCCGGTGATTATCAGACGGATGGTCCTTCCGGGAATCGGCCAACCTCAGGGCCTGGGGCCGGCCCTGACCAGCCTACGAATAAACCTCCGCTAGGGGATGAGTCATCCTTACTCACGGCAAGTGAGTCAAGGTACCTGTCCCCGTGACTCATTTACGGACGGCGGCATCGGTTAAAACACCCGTACAATTCCTGCAGGCGCGGGACAGCATAGCCGGCACTGACATATCCGCCGGAGCAGAAGACCGACAGCCCTTCCTTTTCGATGCGGTCGTAGAGCCTGCGGACTATATCTGGGAGAGTACGTTTCCCGTCGATCATTTTTTCAAAGGCTTCCTTGAGCAAAAAGGCCAGGGCTGCGGTCTGTTCGCTGTCTGCCAGCTGTTCCAGGGCGGAGAGATCCACATCATTATGGCCGAGGGAGAAGCCGTTTTTTCCCTGTATCCTGATCTTGAGCCGCTCGGGTTGACTGACCGTGTCGCCGTAATAATTACGGCGGCTTTTTTCTTCGGCGGGGCGGGTCATGACGCGAGGCGTCTGGCTGGTATGGAAGTTATCGCGGTGAAGAATTTCCACCGGATAATCCTTGCAGAGGGCTTTTACCTTTTCCGTGATATCTACGGGGCGGTAGGCATCCATCTGGATGATCCTGTCCGCCACGTGGAAAAAGGCGCCGGAGCTGCCGGCCACCAGGATCGTGGAGATGCCGGCTTTTTCATAGAGCTCCCGTACGCGTTCCAGATAAGGGGTGATGGGTTCCTTTTCCGTCGCGATCACCCGCTGCATGAAGGAGTCGCGCACCATGAAATTGGCGGCGGAGGTGTCTTCATCCATGAGGAAAACCTGGCTCCCGGCTTCAAGGCTTTCCATGATCCCTGCCGCCTGGGAGGTGCTGCCGCTGGCATCCTGAGTGGAAAAACGGCGGGTATCCCTGCCGCCGGGCAGGTTGTCGATAAACATGGAGATATCCACATCCTTCACGAACCGGCCTTCCTCGGCCCGCAGCTTGACGGCTGTATCATCCGTGATCACATATTCCCGGCCGTCTGAGCGGATGTGGTTATATACGCCGCTCTGCAGGGCTGCCAGCAGAGTGGATTTTCCGTGATAGCCCCCGCCGGCGATGAGTGTGACGCCTTTCGGAATGGCCATGCCGGACAGCGGGCCTTTGTGCGGGAGCTGCAGGGTGATCCGCATGGAGGCGGGACTCTCGAAGGGGAGGGCGTCCTTCATGGGAAGCGGAGAGACTCCGCTCGCCCTGGGGAGAATGGAGCCGTCCGCCACAAAGGCAATCAGAGACTTTTCTGACAGTACCTGGCGGATAAATGCCTGATCCTCACGCAGCTCGATATGCTTTTTTAACGCTTCCTTGTCCAGGGAGGCATAGAGAAAGCTGTCATGGATGCCGCGGGGCAGCAGGTCAAAGAGGATCTTGTCCAGCTCCGGCGCATCGATGGTCCGACCGCGGGCAGGAAAGCCGACATGAAACCGGACCAGGATCTCTTTGTCGGTCACTTCACAGGCTGTGCGCTCCAGGATCTCCTGCCCGCAGCGGCTGACACTGACCAGGCCGCTTTTGCCGGAGCCTTTGGCCTGGAAGGACATCCTGCCTGTCGCGCCATAAAACCGGCGCAGGAGAAAATCTGCCAGGGTCGTCCGGTGCAGGCGGTCGGAGAGATAATTCTCCGGAAAACCGGCTGTTTCGTGAGGGATCCGGGCAGTCAGATGGGAAGGAGAGGCAAATGGATCTCCCTGCACATGATCGATGGAGAGAATGTATTCTTTAAAACGGTATTCACCCTTCAGGGATTTGTAAGCCGGGTAGCTCTTTCGGTCTGTTGCTTTGAGTGCTTCCCGGAGCTGAGATGAGGTCTGCATTTTTTCTCCTTTTTCATATAGATTACATATCAGACTGTACACAGAGGACGGTTCTTTGAGCGGCAGACTGATGTGTGGCTTTGTGCCTGGTGGGCAAACTCAATCATATTTATTAAACTTAAAGCACCATCTTGACTTCATATGCTGCGTTGGGCTCAGTTGCCGTAGCCCGTCAGTTAAGCAGGTCCGGACGGCGCTGCCGCGTGAGCGCCACGGCCTGTTCCCGGCGCCAGCGGCGGATCGCTTCATGATTGCCGGAGAGCAGGATCTCCGGTACCCGTTCTCCTTCGTAATCCGCAGGCCGGGTATACTGGGGGTACTCAAGCAGCCCGTCTGAGAAGGATTCTTCCAGAAGAGAGTCTTTTTTGAGGACACCGGGGAGGAGACGCGTCACGGAATCCGCCACGACCATGGCCGCCGGCTCTCCTCCGGACAGGACATAGTCCCCGATGGAGATCTGACGGTCCACGTGGGCGTAGATCCGGTGATCCATGCCCTCATAATGTCCGCAGACAAGCGTGAGTACATCGCAGCGGCTGAATTCATTCGCGGTCTTCTGACAGAAGATTTCTCCGGCAGGCGTCAGCGCGGCCGTGCAGGACGGTCCGGCAGAGCCTGCCGGGCGGGCGGCTTTTATTGCGTCCAGTACGGGCTGTACCCGCAGGATCATTCCTGCGCCGCCTCCGTATGGTGAATCATCTACTTTGCGGAAGCATCCGTCGGCATATTCGCGGATATCGACGATCCGCAGGGTAAGCAGCCCCAGACCGACGGCACGTTCGATCACATGATCTTTTTCAAATCCCGCAAACATTTCCGGGCAGACAGTAAGAATATTGATCGTCATGATCGGTTTACACCTCCCGCAGGACTTTTCCCGCCGGGAAACCATACTCCTCATAATCCTCCGGGATGAAACGATGGTAGGAGGCATGTCCGGCTTCAAAGGAAAGACAGTATCGATATTCATTGGGAACTCCGTCGGGGAAATAGACCAGATAGTCAAATTCCTCTCCGGAGAGCTCTTCTACATGCAGCCGGCTCCCGAAACGCGAAAACAGCTCCAACAGCTTATCCGGCGTACATTCATGGGAGGAAACGGCCCCAATCAGGGCGGGCAGAAAGCCTTCCGCATCCATATGCTCATGGACATGATCCGCCGCCTGCTCCGGAAAACCAAGACAATACCGGCTGCCTCTGTGCGAGACTTCGATCTCTCCCAGTGTGTCCCTTACAGCCAGACAAAAGCTTTTCAGGGAATCCTCTGTATTTTCTGCGCCCAGAAGATGCTGCAGGGTAGACAAGGGGATATACAGACGTGTGAATTCTCTGCGGTATCCAAGCTTCAGCTGCTGCTCATGCAGAAGATCCAGCACATAAGCTTCCATTCTCGAAAAAACTGATGGACTGTTCAAAACGGCTCCTTTCAGGATTTGTTATCTCATTTTTCATTTATCTGATCGCAAGTATATATCTGACTTACAGGCGCGTGCCTGACCGGCTGTTTACAAGCATAGCATAGCACATTTTCGGTCGTGATTAAAGAAAGATACGCTGAACAGTCAAGGCCTGCATGTCCGCCACTTTTGATGAAAAAATATGAAATAAAGCTACAAATCTTCGGATAATTCAGGTATAATAGAAGGGAAGTAACTGTTCAGTCAGCACCTCGCATTCACTGCGACACCGAAGGCGTGCCTTGGCAGGTGCGTGAGAATAAAGTCGAACAGTCAAGGCCAGGCGCACTTCCAATGCGACGAAAGGAGCCTGCGCCTGGCCTCGTAACTGTGAAGGAACTTGTGACTGAACAGTTACGAAGGGAACAAAGCTAACCTGACAACCGCCGCCTCTCCGGCGGCAGACTGGAGGAGAAAATATGAAAAAGCTCGTACCCGTACTGCTTCTGACAACAGTACTCTGCGCACCCGCCGTGAGCGTTCAGGCGGAGTCCCTGGGCCTGGACGGTCTGGTCGAACAGGCCGGTGAGCTCGCCAATACACTGGGTGAAAAGATCGACCTGGAAAGCCTGGATCTGTCCAGTCTGAGCCTGGACAGCCTCAACCTGGACAACGTGATCGAAACGATCAAGAATAACGAACTGCTTCAGTCCCTTAACCTGGGCAGCATGGATCCCTCCGGCCTGATCGGGATGCTCGACAACACCGACCTGCTGGGTACGTTCGGGATCGGACAGATCGACAAGGCAAAGCTGGAAGAGACCCTCAAGGACGAAACCGTCTCAAAAGGGATCCAGGACATCCTTGGTGAGATCACCAACGGAGAGAGCGTTGTTGATACTGTTAAGGGCCTGGTGGAAAATGTAAATATTCAGGAGATGTTCAGCAATGTGACCGGCGTGAGCCTCGATACGGTACTGGGCAATCTGACTAAGGATAATGTTGTCAACCTTATAAAGGAGGGAGTCAAGGCCCTGCTTGGCGGTGCCACCCAGACCGGTGCAGAGATGCCTGAACTTTCGAAAGTCCTGCAGCAGGGACTCAAGGCACTGTTTGGCTGATCGCCCGAATGACTTCCACGCAGGAAGAAATCAGACAACGCACACTTCAGGTCACGATCCGGCGCAGCAAACGCCGGACTATGTCCATAAAAGTGAAGGACGGACGGGTGGTCGTCCATGCGCCCTATTATGTACCGGATGAAGAGATCCGGGGTTTTCTTGAAAAAAATACAGGATGGATCCGCACACAGCTGGTCCGTCAATCCGAAATAAAGAAAAACGCACTGCCCCCTCTGACCAAGGAGGAACTGCATGAGCTGGCTGACCGGGCCGTACAGGTCATCCCGGAACGGGTGAAGTATTACGCCCCGCTGATCGGGGTCACCTACGGCAGGATCACGATCCGCAACCAGAGAACCAGATGGGGCAGCTGCAGCGCCAAGGGCAACCTTAATTTCAATTGTCTGCTGATGCTGACGCCTCCGCAGGTACTGGACAGTGTCGTTGTCCATGAGCTGTGCCACCGCAAGGAGATGAACCACTCTGAGCGGTTTTATGCGGAGGTGCTGAGGGTGTTTCCTGAGTATTATAAATGGAACGGCTGGCTCAAGGAGCATGGAGCTGCTTTGATGCAGCGCAATCCCGGGTGAGTCAGAGTAAGTGGGGTCAGGCCCTCCAGAGTCGGGGGGACAGGTTCCTTGACTCAAGGTCAGTGGGGTCAGGCCCTCCAAACATTCTGTAAACAGCGTTCACGGGCGAGTCATGGGGACAGGTTCCTTGAC
>JAFWDX010000031.1 GCA_017515945.1 Blautia sp.
CGCATATGCGTGAGTCAAGGAACCTGTCCCCCTGACTCACCATCACAGAATGTTTGAAGGGCCAGACCCGTCCGGGACTCCATTTCTCGTGAATAGTCAGTATGGCAAAACTGTAAAATATATGTTAAGGTATAAACAAGACTATTCACAGGAGGAATCATCATGGCAGCTGTGAGCTTTGAACTGAACGATGAAACGCTGCGCACGATCGAAGAAATCGGAAATCATATGCCCGGTGGGTTCTATATTTACAGAGCCGCAGAGCCGGGGGATATTTTGTATGTAAACAGGGCTGTTCTGGAAATATATGGCTGTGAGACAAAGGAACAGTTCAAAGAGCTGACGGGCTTTACCTTCAAGGGAATGACCCATCCCGATGACTTTTCTGAAGTGATGGATTCCATCAGCAGACAGATCGAAAAGCGCGTGGAGCGGATGGATTATGTTGAGTACAGGATCATCCGCAGGGATGGTGAGATCCGCTGGGTGGATGATTATGGCCATTATACGGAAACGCAGGAGTATGGCGGGGTGTATTATGTCTTCATTTCCGATATTACGGAAAAGCGGGCCCGGATGGAGACGGACATAGCGATGCGCAACGCCGTGATCGAGGCGCTGAGCGAGTCGTACCATACGGTATGGCTGATCAATGACGTGGAGAGGGAGACATTTTCTCTGTATCGGGGAGATATCTCAGGTATTACCCCTCATGGCCTGCCGAACAAAGATGCGCTTAAGCAGCTGAAATACTCCATGGCAAAGGACTACTACATTCGAACGACGGTGGCGCAGGAGGATCAGGAAAGACTGCAGAGAGACCTGGCGCTTTCCAATATCGTGCATATGCTCCACAAGAAACCCCAGTATACGGTGACGTACCTGCGTACGATGGAGGATGGGAGTGCCAGATACTTTTGCATCGAGTTTGCCAAACTCAATATGCCCGGGGGAAAAATGGGCGTGGTCTGCGGCTTTAAAGACGTGGATGAAGAAGTCAGGAACAAGATCGCTGTGCAGCTTCAGCTCGAACAGCGGCTGGCTCTCAAGGAGCAGCTGCTGGAGCAGGAGACCTACAGAAAACAGCAGGAGAACCTGATCACGGCTCTGGCGGCAGATTACTGGAGCGTATATTATCTCAATCTGGATACGGACGAGGGGGTTTGCTATCAGTCTCATCCTGAAGTCGTCGACGGATTTAAAGTAGGCGAGCATTTCCCTTATCTTGCCTCCGTGACCAATTACGCGAATACATATATTACAGAGCCTTACAGAGAGGAGTTCCTGCGCTTTATCCAGCCGGCCTCCATTCAGGAAGGACTTAAGACAAATCAGGTCATATCATTTCGGTATATGGTCAGCCGGAAAGGTAAGGAATCGTATGAGATGGTGCGTTTCGCCGGAGTCCGCCGACCGGAGGAAAGAGTGGGCGGGATCGCCCATCTGGTCGGGGCCTGTTTTACGGATGTGAATGAGGAGACGCGCAGGACACTGGCCCAGAGTGAGATGCTGAGCAACGCGCTGACTGCGGCGGAACAGGCCAATAAGGCAAAGACGGCATTCCTCTCCAATATGAGCCATGAGATCCGCACGCCCATGAATGCGATCATCGGGCTCAACAATATTGCCCTCAGCGATCCGGAGATTTCCGAAAAGACCCGGGAATACCTGGAGAAAATGGGTTCCTCGGCCAGGCACCTGCTCAATATCATCAATGATATCCTGGACATGTCCCGGATCGAATCCGGACGCATGCTGATCAAAAAGGAGGAGTTTTCCTTCTCAAAGGCTATCGAGCAGGTTAATACCATCATCGGCGGTCAATGCAGGGACAAGGACCTGGATTATGAATGCCGCATCCGGGGCAGGATGGACGACTATTATATCGGCGATGATATGAAGCTGCGTCAGGTATTGATCAATCTGCTGGGCAATGCGGTGAAATTCACGCCCTCCGGTGGTTCGGTCACCTTTACGATCGAAGAGGGACCGAAGTTTGACAACAAGGCCACGCTGCGTTTTATCGTGGAGGACAACGGGATCGGAATGAGCCCGGAGTACCTGCCGCATATCTTTGACGCATTCAGTCAGGAGGATTCCTCGGCAACCAATCAGTACGGCAGCACAGGGCTGGGTATGCCCATCACGAAAAATATTGTTGAGCTGATGAACGGACACATAGAGGTGGAGAGCGAAAAAGGCGTCGGGACCGTGTTCACCGTCACAGTGACCTTTGGCCGTTCTTTCCGGCAGGCCGACTGTGCCCCGGCGGAGGGAGAAATCCATCCGCATCAGATGAGCGTCCTGGTGATTGACGACGATGAGATTGCCTGCGATCACGCCAGGGTGGTCCTGGGACAGGTGGGGATCCGCTGTGATATTGCGACTTCCGGAGAGACAGGCGTGGATATGGTGAGGGTCAGCCATGCCCGCCGCGAGCTTTATGACCTGATCCTGGTGGACTGGAAAATGCCTGGCATGGACGGGGTCGAGACGACCCGGCAGATCCGCTCCATCGTTGGCCACGATACAGCCATCATCATTCTCACTTCCTATAACTGGGAGGATGTGGCCGATGAAGCCCGCAGCGCGGGTGTCGACAGCTTCGTCCCAAAACCGCTTTTTGCGGGGACGGTCATCGATGAATTCCGTGAGGCATTTAAGAAGAAAAATGTCAATCTGCTAAGGGACAAGGCAGAACTGAAAGGAAAACGCGTACTCCTGGCGGAGGACATGCTGGTCAATGCCGAGATCATGGTCATGGTCCTTAGCATGCGTGAGATCGATGTGGATGTGGCGGAAAACGGCCAGGCTGCGGTAGAGATGTTCCGGGATCATCCGACAGGGTACTATGACGCGATCCTGATGGATATGCGCATGCCGGTGATGGACGGGCTCGAAGCCACCCGCCTGATCCGCGCCATGGACAGACCCGACGCCCGCCGCACACCGATCATCGCGCTGACGGCGAACGCATTCGATGAGGACGTCCAGCGCAGCATGCAGGCGGGGCTGGATGCGCATTTGAGTAAGCCAGTGG
Source organism: Blautia sp. (assembly GCA_017515945.1). GTDB lineage: Bacteria > Bacillota > Clostridia > Lachnospirales > Lachnospiraceae > Blautia_A. The sequence goes on from JAFWDX010000031.1 coordinate 3,041, forward strand.
AACCTGAAGCGCTGTTTGAGACTCTGGAGACGCTGATCGGGTAGTGAGTCAGAGGGACAGGTCCCTTGACTCATGAGTCAAGGAACCTGTCCCCGTGACTCACCCATGAACCCTGTTCACAGAATGTTTGGAGGGCCTGACCCCATCAGACTGTCCGGTTATACCGTGAATAAATAACGCTGACTTATTTTCGAAAAGAATGGATTGACAGATGAATAAAGCTGCTGTATCATTTCTTCTTGTAATCGTATCTGCGAATAGTCATGAGACTGCGCAGCTGCGGTAAATAGCATATCGGCTAGGGGAGCGAAGGCTGAGAAAGCTGCCTATATGGCGGCTGACCCTCATTACCTGACCCGGATAATACCGGCGTAGGGAAGCAGTCTGTGACAAAGGCATTCGTATGCGCTTTTGTTAACTCCCCTCCTGTGTCAAAGGAGGTTTTTTTATGTCCAAAAATGTCAAGATCCTTGTATACTGTGCCATGTGTATCGCGTTGGCCGCGGTAACCGATATGGTGAAGCTTTTCCACTTCCCGACCGGCGGTTCGATCACACTGGCGTCTACCCTGTTCGCAACCCTTCCCGCCTGGTTTTTCGGTCCCGTTGTAGGCATATTTACCGGCATCGCTTATGGTATCCTGCAGTTCGTCCTTGATCCGTTTGTCCTGACACCGGTTCAGGTCATCCTGGATTACGGTCTTGCTTTTGCCGCTTACGGTCTGGCTGGATTCTTTTACAAGAAAAAAAACGGCCTTCAGATCGGCTATGTAGTCGGTTCCATCGGTCGCTGGTTTTTTGCTTTTCTCTCCGGATGGATCTTTTTTGGGGAATATGCCTGGGCCGGCTGGAACGCTGCTGCGTATTCCGCGGTCTATAATCTGATTTATATAGGGGTGAATATGATCATCGTGCTGATCATTATCAGCATCCCCGCGATGTCCAATGCCCTGGAATCTGTGAAGAAGAATGCTGTTTCATGAGTCGTGAGTCAGAGGGAGTCAGAGGGACAGGTTCCTTGACTCATGTGAGTCAAG
>JAFWDX010000294.1 GCA_017515945.1 Blautia sp.
ACTCACACATGCGTGTGAGTCAAGGAACCTGTCCCCGTGACTCACCCATGAACGCTGTTCACAGAATGTTTGGAGGGCCTGACCCCATTTTCCTGCCGGAAAGCCAGATCTCATCCCGTTTCAGTCAGACCGTGAACAGTAACTATACTTTCCGGAAAGCCAGACCCTGCTTGCATTTCGAGGAGAATCCGTCTATACTGGAAAATATTAAAGCAAGGTAATCATGAAGGAGCTTGTGACTGAACAGTTACCATTTTCCATTTATTTGATTGCGCGAGTATACAAACCAACCTGCAGAAAGGAAAACAAGACATGTGGATCGCGGATTCCTGGAAAGAATATGAAGTGCTCGATACCTCCCGTGGGGAAAAGCTGGAGAGGTGGGGAAAATATCTCCTGATCCGGCCGGATCCTCAGGTGATCTGGGATACACCCCGGCAGGCGAAGGGATGGAAAAAGCCGGATGCCCATTATCACCGCAGCAGCCGCGGGGGCGGGGAGTGGGAATTCTTTTCCCTGCCTGAGCAGTGGGAGATCCACTACCGGGAGCTGACATTCCACCTCAAACCGTTCAGCTTTAAGCACACGGGCCTTTTCCCGGAACAGGCGGTCAACTGGGACTGGTTTGGGGAGAAGATCCGCAGAGCGGGGAGGCCGGTGAAAGTGCTCAACCTGTTTGCATATACAGGTGGAGCTACCCTGGCAGCGGCGGCAGCAGGCGCCGCGGTCACGCATGTAGACGCGTCCAAAGGCATGGTATCCTGGGCAAAGGAGAACGCCGCCTCATCTGGCCTGGGACAGGCGCCGATCCGCTGGCTGGTGGACGACTGTGTGAAGTTTGTGGAAAGGGAGATCCGCCGGGGCAGCAAATACGACGCCATTATCATGGACCCGCCCTCCTATGGCCGGGGACCGAAAGGTGAGATCTGGAAGATTGAGGAGATGATCCATCCCCTGATCAGGAAATGCGTTGCCCTGCTTGGACCGAACCCGCTGTTCTTCCTGATCAATTCCTATACGACAGGCCTTTCGCCTGCCGTGCTCACCTATATGCTGAGCCTGGAGATGGCCGGCTTTCATGGCCGGACAGACGCACAGGACATCGGACTGGCCGTCTCAGGCTCCGGACTGATCCTGCCCTGCGGCGCGTCCGGCCGCTGGGAAAATGAGTGAAGGAAAAGACGACAGCAGAGCGGACGAATCAATACATTCGGCCGCTGGGAAAATGAGTGAGAATCAGTCGCACATAAAAGACAGTCTCCTTGTATGATCAGGAAAGGAACATATTATGGCAAGTGTACAGACGAATAAAACAGATGATGTCCCCTATACCTGCAGCCCGTCGTACGACCGCTCGGCCTGCGGCAGCTGTGTATGTGCCTCCTGCTACCTGCAGGAGTTCTGCGACCATTGCAAAGACTGCAGTGATCAATCCGGATACCGGCAACGCTGCAACGCATATGAAGGTGCCCTTACCTACTAAAACGAGAGACCATGAGTCAGGGGGACA
>JAFWDX010000295.1 GCA_017515945.1 Blautia sp.
CGAATCCGCCCTCTCCGAGCACACGTCCCAGCAGATAGCGTCCATGCAGGATGGTCATCAGCTCCAGCTGATGGGGTTTATGTTTGCAGTCGGCCGTACTGTGTCCGCAATGCCCGCAGATATCCCCGTCCTGTTCTTTTTCACGCATGCAGTACATGCAAAGCTTTTCCACATCCATAGGCAGCTCCTTCACAGTTACCGGGTATCTTTGGCCACCTGGCGAAGCAGGATCGTACATACCACAGCGCAGGCCAGCGTCATACCCAGCATGATACCCCAGGTCAGCATTTCATGCCCTGCGGTGGAGACAAAAATGAGTTCCGCTTCATGGCCCGCGGTGGGCAGGCTTTTCTGGATCAGCCTTGGCAGATCATTGAGTACAGCCAGACTTCCCAGCGCTTCGACCGACCATTTGCTCACAGTGAGGAAAGCGATCTTGTCTCCCAGGCCTTCCAGTTTAAACAAAATTCCTGAAAACAGCAGCTGTACGATCAGGACGAAGGGAGCCAGCGTCATGGCTCTGTCCGTATTTTTCACCAGCGAAGAGATCACGAATCCCAGCGCCATGGATGCCTCGATCGTCATCCAGAGAGTGATGACGGTCTCCGGGAAAGAAGTGGAAAAACAGATCCCCTCCTGTGGGTGTCCGACCATAAAATAAAAGATCGCCGTCATCAACAAGGCCTGGACAGCGCCGATCACCGTCTGAACCAGGAACTTGGAGGCTATGTAAAGCGACAGCCGCAGATTTCCCATATATTCCCGTTTCAGAATCGCCCGTTCCTTACAGATCTCCTGGATCGAATTGAAAAGCCCGATCCAGATACCGGCGCAGCTGAAACAGAAAAGCATGGATTTTGTATCGTCGTATATATAAAAGCTGTTTTCATTTGCCACTACCGTCAGCAGCAATGCAATTGCCACAGGCTGCAGCAGGAGCATGCCCAGGCGCTGCAGGTCATTCCTGATCAGTTCAAAATAACGGCGGATCAGAATTGCCAGCTGTGAGAGGTGCAGGGACTTCTTTTCCTTTTCCAGCGAGCCGAACCCCTCTTCCTGGTCCAGCCGGTCATTCTCCATACAGGCGCGGAACTGGCTGGCCCAAAGTTCAGGCTCGTCCGTGATCATGTTATAGATGTTAACCAGATCGTCGGTATCAAAGAACATTTTTGCCTGCTCAGTGGTCCCGCAGAAGCACAGTCGGCCGCCCCGTCCCATAAAGATCACCTTGTCGCACAACTGCAGGCTCTGAGTCGTATGCGTGACCATGACGATCGTTTTGCCCTGGGATTTTGAAAGCTTGTTCAGGGTGATCATCAGCTTCTGCTCCGTGCCCGGATCCAGACCGGAGGTAGGCTCATCCAGGAAAAATACGCTCGGATCGGCCAGCAGCTCCACTGCGATGGATGCCCGTTTTTTCTGACCGCCGGACAGCTTGCGGATATACGTATTCTGGTGTTCGCTCAGCTCCACCATATCCAGCACCTGTTCGATGCGCTTTTCGATCTCCTTTGGAGGAATATCGGCAGGCATCTTAAGCTTTGCGGTATAGTACAGCATTTTGCGCAATGTCAGATTTTCGTAAATGATATCCTCCTGCGGGACAAACCCGATCAGGTCCTTAAGGTCATTGAAATGAGCGGCTACATCAATCCCGTTAAAACAGACCGAGCCGGTAAAGCGCCGGTCAAATCCGCTGATGGCGTTCATCAGCGTCGTCTTGCCGGCACCGGAACCGCCTACGATGGCCACAAATTCATTGCTCTCGATGGTACAGGACACGTCATCAAGGATCTTTTTCCGTTCACGGCCGACCACCTTGTTGACATCCCGCACCTCGATATTGATGCCCTGCGCCGAGCTCTTGTAAAACAGCGTCCCATTGGTAAAGATCAGCGTATGATTGGCGATGCGGATGGCATCCTTCTGATGCAGCCGTACTCTCCCTGTCACACGCCGGCCGTTGACATACACGCCGTTAGCGCTGTTCTCATCGGAAAGGAAAACCTCCTCTCCGTGCCGGTTGATGACCGCATGGAACCGCGAGACCGCAGGATGGTTCAGAACGATGTCATTTTTATCGTCACGGCCGATGGACGTGGACTGGGCCAGCAGCGGAAAACGTCTCCAGCTCCCCTCATAGGAGCCGCCCTCATAGAGCAGCATCACGGACTGCTTTTCTGCAGGGCCCTTTGTTGCTTCCACGCGCAGCAAATCTCCGCTCTTCAGTTCATAATACCGGCGGTTTCCTCTGAGCATACGCCGGTATCCGTCCGAATCTATGATCGTTCCGTTGGTGCTGTCCAGATCGGCATAAAGGACCCGGCCATTATCCAGCTTGAGCTTTCCGTGAGAGCCCGAAACGATCGATGAATTCACAACGATATCGTTCTGCTCCTTGTTTCGCCCGATATACAGGCGCGTACGTCCGAAGCTGTCCAGATGGTACTCCGTAATATTGTCAAAAGCGTCGATCAGGATCAGCTGTCCGCTGCCTTCTCCGCCCGCCATTTCCGGCGGGATACTGCCATTTATAATCTTGATGGTCCCTGTTTCTTCCATTTTTTACCCTCTCATGGTAAAATCAGTCTTTGGAAACGCCTCCGGCGGCAGGATATATGCCGGAGCATTATTCCCCACATCTCCCAGGTAGAGCCGGTTGCCGGCATTGCCCAGACAGATATGCATGCCCCCGGGCAGGATATTCTCCTCATGTCTGTCCAGGGGCATGTTTTCGCATCGGATACCCCCCCGGGACAGATCGCGCACACGATATTCCCACGTATTCCAGTCAAATCGGATCACACAATGCAGGTCATCGATCCCCGGATCATCCATCACAAGGCTGCACCTGCCAGGATCTCTGCCGATGCACAGTTCCTCCGAACCCGAGAACGGGATCAGGGCACCCTGCATGGATCCTGTCTCTACAAGCACCGACGGCGTTGCCTGAGCAGGCGGTCCTGGCTGCCTGGGCGGGAACTCCGGAACTAAGCCGGGTTTTCTGGACGGGTATTTCACAGGCGTGTCTTTGCACAAAACAAGGGCCAGCGCCGCCACGATCAAAAAGGCCAGAAAACTGAACATCAGGATCCAGAAGCCTGGTCCCAGAGAGTTCCTGATCATTGTGCTTAGTGTATGCCGGGAAAGCTCTGTCATTTCTTCTCTGACAGAGGCAAATGACTCCAGCGCTTCCCCCATCCCCAGCAGATCAGCAAAGCTCTGCAGCTCTTCGGCGCCATCCGCAAGAGTATTAATGCCGGAAAGAAGTCCTGCTTCTATATGTTCATATATAATCTTCGGGAAATAAAAAAGAGTGATAAAAAACGTGAGCAGTCCCCCCGCCAGTGCGCACCCCAGACTGCTTATCCAGGCCCAGCGTCTGCGGACCATGGCAAAGCCAAGGCTCAGCAGCACAAAAAGATAAGGGATCAGGACCATGGCGCGGATGCCGGAACGCAGGGCTGAGGCAACAGAACCCGATGTAAAGGCACTTCCGCCTTTAAACAGTCCGCTGATGACCTCCGCGCCAGAAAAGCTGATCCTCCCGCTGCGCAGCCCCAGGAATTCGGACATCGCGTCGATGCCGGTGCGAAGAGCCTCCGGGATATAATTGAACAGCGGAGTCAGATCGATCGAGATATATTCAAAGAACAGAGCGACCAGCGCTGCTGCCGCACAGACCCCCGCCAAAACGGAAAAAAGCCATTTTCTCTGTTTCATTACATTTCCACCCTTCCTGTTTTCAATCCAGCCGGATCCAGACTGCAGGCCGGACAGCCACGTCACTTTCCAGTGTCATATAGCCGCTCATCATCACCGAGCCTTCCGCTCCGACACACATGGCTTCGTTTTTCTCCTTACCCGGCGTGCGCAGCCACCAGAATGCGGTTTCAAACTCTTCATGCTTGTACGCACCCTGCTCCTCGGCCCATTTTGTAACACGTCCGCGCCGGTCGGAGCGGCTTTTCAGATTGTCCCCGACTTCATGCTCGCTCAGTACAAAGACATAATCCTTTGTGCTTTTTCCCGCAGGGGTATCAAAGACGGAATTGGGCTCATTTTCCTGTGTCTTTTCGATCAGGCGGTCCCTGTCGTCTCCGGTGAAGGTTTTTTCAAGAAAAGCGCTGTTCAGCCACTGCCGCAGGGAACAGTCCTTCCAGGACGTGTCCTGGTCGTCCATGTTATAGGGAATATTATCCAGACAATATTCAGATAAAAGAAGCGCCTCGCGTCCCTCGATCTTAAGGACCAGC
>JAFWDX010000296.1 GCA_017515945.1 Blautia sp.
GGGCGTCGCTGAGTTCACAGCCGTTGGCCCCGGGACTCAATGTACTAAGGGATCCGGCTGCGCAGGCATACGCGCATGCATCCCGGATGTGGTCTCCTGCGAGGATCCTGGAGATAAATGCCGCGTTCATGCAGTCACCGGCCCCGGTCGTATCCAGAGGCTTTACTGGCAGGGCAGGAACCGTTCCCTCCCAGGCATCGGTATAAACCCGGGCTCCTCTGCTTCCGCATTTAACGATCACATTGGCTGCACCCAGTTCCCGGAGCATGGCCGCCGCCTTCTCCGGCCTGCTTTCGCCGGTAAAGGTCTCCAGGTCATACAGACTCGGGAGAAAATAGTCAATATAGGGAAGCAGCCGACGGATCGTATCGGTCATCGGCACCACGCGTCCCGAATTCAGATCCGCAAAGACCGGGATGCCCCTGCTCCTTGCCTGGGCGAAGAGTGCCTCCAGGCCATCGGCCTCCGCCAGCGGCATTCCGTAAAGGCTGGCCAGGGAGACCGCCGCACAGTCCTCAGGCAGCTCACTCACCAGGTCGTTTCCGTCAAATGCACTGTGGGCGCCTTTCACGGAAAAGATCCTCCGTTCACCCTCCGGGCTTACCAGCACCAGCGAGGTACCGGTCGCGGCATCCTTTTTTTCCCTCAGCAGGGAGATATCCACCCCCCTGGACTTGAGGATCCCTTTGACGGTATTTCCGGCCTCATCCGCGCCGATGCTCCCGTTCAGCACAGCATGAAGACCCAGCGCGGCCAGATAGATGCTCTGGTTGGCGGCGTCTCCGCCGGCCAGCAGACTGATCCGTTCGATCCTCTGCTTCTCTTTCCAGGTATCGGGGTTTTCTATGGGCATCGCGACTATATCCAGTACGGTAAGGCCGATGCACAGGACCGTTTCCGCGGCTTTTTTCTCATTCGTCGTTTTCATGGTTTTTCTTCCTGTTTTCGTTCATTTCGTTTCTGTTCAGGCACAGGCTTCTTCACAGTTACGAGGCCAGGCGCAGGCTCATGCTTAACAGGTTACTGTTCAGTCACAAGCTCTTTCACAGTTACGAGGCCAGGCGCAGGCTCCTTTCGTCGCATTGGAAGCCCTCTCAAGGGACGCCTTCGGTGTGGCCTTGGCAGTTCAGCTTTTTTCTCACGCACCTGCCAAGGCACGCCTGCGGTGTCGCAGTAAATGCGGGGTGCTGACTGGACAGATACCTTAACAGTTACTATATGACTCCAGCGTATCATCTCGCGCTTCGCGGTTCTTCTTTCTTCTGTAATGGATCAGCTGTACCTGGCTTTCTCATAATCCTCATGCAGAGCTTCTAGGTCAAAGGACTGGGGGAACACAGCCTGCGCTTCGATCTGCGTCGGCGTCTCACATGGCAAAGGCCTGCTTTTCCGGTATTTGCGTATGAGTCTGCGATATTGCCGGCGGACACGTTCCCTTTCTGAAAGGCCGCGGCCGAAGCCTGCCCGGCGGCCGTCATGCAGTCGGCGGGCCGTATCCTCCTTCAGGCTGACCGCCACATCCGCGTTTTCCTCCGGCCGGCCGGAGAATTCGATGAAATATCCGGCAATGCCCCTGAGAATGATTATAAAGACTGCGGTCAGGCACAGGTACATGAATGCGGTTCCCACATACTCCAGCCACCATGGCGGTTCCCACACAGGCTGGTCCAGAGGAAGCCATTCCTCCCATCCCTCTCCGGCAGGCGGTTCCATATCAAATAATTCCATTTCCATAACCGGTTCCACGGGCAGGCTGAATTCCTGATACCGCAGGTCCCGGTATGTGCGCCTGCCCGCGGTCAGCATGGCAGGAAGGCTCGCGGCGCAGACCATCAACAGCAGGATCAGCAGGATCCCTTTCCGGATCCGGCGGATCTTTTTCACCGGAACATTGGCCAGATGGCTGCTCTGAGAAAGAAAGCGCACGGACGCCTCCTGGTCCCGGTATATCAGCCAAATGAAAAGGTAGGCAAGTCCGCAGGCCAGCCCCATATCGCACACCGGCGGACAGGCCGTCATCAGGCCAGCCAGGTAGACCAGGCCGAACCATCCCGTGCATATAGCCATCGGTTTCTCCAGAAAGATCTGGATTTCGGTATAGGAAATATCGTTATCCTCCTCCGCCTTTTTCCTGCGCTTTTCCCGCATCCGGATACGGGCGGATTCCTCCATGATGAAAATGCCTTCTGCGGCAAACACAAGCATGAACGCCAGCCGCAGATTTCCGCCGAAATATCGGCCTCCCACGGTCCAGGCGAGAGAAGCCGCACACAAAAGCGAAGCCGTCCCCGCCGCCAGGTAGGCCCACAGGGACTTCAGCCGCAAGGCCGCCATCCGCATGGGAAACGCGCACAACAGCAAAAAGGCAGCAGTGGCAAACATCGGCCACAAGGCCGCATCCCTGCGCTCCCTGTAAAAAGCGTACATCGCCGGGCACACCGGCATCATCAGCAAAACCGAATGCAGGCAGCTCAGCACGCGCATCAGTCTGTTTTCCCTCATCGCCGCCTCCTTTTGCCGCGCGATATATGGAGAGGCTCTATATACGTGGAATCAAAGATTTCCACGTAGTAAGACCCTCTCTAGTGGTCCGTCTCAATCAGATTTAAACTTAAAGTGCCAGATTGGCTTCATAGGCAAGGCGGGTGAAGGCGCCGTAGCGGGCTACGGCAACTGAGCCCAACGCAGCATATGAAGTCAAGATGGTGTTTTAAGTATAAATATGATTTAGACGACCCACTAGTATAAAGCTTACCGGCGACGGACGATTCTTCCCCGTACCGGCACATCGTATTTTACTTATTGCTCAGAGGACCCTCAACCGGACGCCGCCTTCTTCACGGACAGGGCATACAGCCAGAACTGTCTGGCCAGCTCTCCTGAACTGCATAAGGCCATATACCGGATCCCTGCGCAGCTCTTTCGAGATCACGACACAGATCCAGTCCCTGCCCGGAGCCGTTCCGGCTGTCAGCTGCGTAAAATCCGAAGTCCCTTCTTTATGGAAATCTGCGGTCAGAAACCGTTCGATCAGGCTCAGCTGTTCGGCTCCGCGCTTCGGCAGGAAAACCGCCGGCGGA
>JAFWDX010000297.1 GCA_017515945.1 Blautia sp.
AATGATACGGCATACGAGATGTACATCTGTGACTGGAGTTAACAACTATGGGAAACATTATATGGCTGATAATAATGGTGCCAGTAAGTATGCTGTTTACTGGTATAGGAGTTTATGCCTGGAAACGGAAAAAGCCAATGTGGTTCTGGTCAGGAAGTACAGTAAAGGAATCTGAAATCTCAAATATAGCTGCATATAACAGAGCAAATGGCATCATGTGGCTTGTCTTTTCATTGGTTATGTGGGTCAGTACGATTCTTGGCGTTATGAATATGAAAGCGGGAGGAATTCTCTTAATTACTGGCTGTATCATAGGAGTCCCTCTTCTTCCAATAGTTTATGGAAAGATTTACCGAAATTACAAAAAATGACTCCCGATTGATAATTTCCAGTTTTTTCAGGAAGACAACTTCGGAAAGGAGAAACCATATGCCACGGCAGTCTATATTCGACATGAAGTTTTCGAACGTGTTCCCCCTTCTGATTCAAAAGGCAGAGAGGAAAAACAGAACCCGTGATGAGGTTTATGAGGTGACCGCGTGGCTCACGGGCTATACCCCTGAACAGATAGGCGCTGCCCTTGGCTCTGAGATTTCCTATGGTACATTTTTCACCGATGCACCTTCTTACAACCCCCGTGCCGGACTTATTAAAGGCAAGATCTGCGGTGTTCAGGTGGAGACAATTGATGATCCCTTGATGAAAAAGATCCGGCAGCTCGACAAGCTCGTCGATGAACTGGCAAAAGGAAAAACGATGGAAAAGATCTTACGATGAGGCAGAGCATTTCAGACAACAAACATGGGGTACATTCATTGTACTGAATGGCGGAACACACGGGGAGAGATAATACTAAAGTTACGACAGCAGACCGAATTAATAACATTTTTTTTGAACGATAACATCATTTATGTTTTCGTATAAAAAAAGTGTTAATAAAGAAGCAGCATGTACGGAAAATATAAAAAAATGTTTTTGACAATCATCAGCGCTGAAGGCAGTTATTGCCTCGGCGCTTTTTTTATCAGTGATCACATTTGTAACGAAGGAGGAAAACAATGGCAAAACTCAATGACATCCGTGCACTGGCGGAAAGCCATGCCGCGGAGATTGCCAGGTCCGTGCAGGCCTGGACCGGGTACCTGGATACGGCGGCAACGCTGTACAGGTATGACTTCCCGGAGACACTGCTGATCCACGCACAGCGGCCGGACGCAACGGCCTGTGCTGAAATGGAGATCTGGAACAACCGCATGGGACGGTGGGTCAACCGCGGCTCAAAGGGCATCGCCCTGATCGACGACAGCGGCCCCAGGAAAAGCCTGCGGTATGTGTTTGATATTTCCGACACACACATGGTACGCGGGGGAAAGACGCCTTATATCTGGCAGATGGAATCCTGGGCCCGGCCGGAAATGTCCGATTACCTGGCAGACACCTATGGACTTGAAACAGACCCGGAGGCTCCCCTTCCAACCGTGCTAATGTCCCTGGCAAGGGCACAGACAGAGGAAAATCTCAACGACGCTATGGATGGCCTCTCCTATGAGATCCAGGGAACGTGGCTGGAGGAACTCGGCGTAGATGCCGTCCGTGAAGGTTTCCGCAGGCTCATGGAAAATAGCACCTATTATATGCTGGCACGACGCTGTGGTCTTGATCCGTGGGAGGAACTCACCCCTGATGACTTTACCGGGATCACGAACTTCAACAGGCTCTCGGTCCTGTCCTTTCTGGGCAACGCAGCTCATGACATTGCAGAGCCTGTGCTCAGGGATATCGGCAGGGAGCTGATCCTGCGCTACCGCCTCCGTGCAGCGGAGCAGAAAATAGATGAATATATCAGAAAAGCCGGTTTTGAGGTTGAAAA
>JAFWDX010000032.1 GCA_017515945.1 Blautia sp.
CTGTTCAGTCACAAGCTCCTTCACAGTTACGAGGCCAGGCGCGGGCTCCTTTCGTCGCATTGGAAGTGCGCCTGGCCTTGACTGTTCATCTTTTGATCCACGCACCTCGCAGTAAATGCGAGGTGCTGACTGAACAGTTACAATATTATACAGAAAAGTATACCCGAGCGTTTTATTACGTGGGCTCTGCGTATACATGTACCGCGGCCGCAAATTCCATTTAGCTGGTTCCGCGAGTATAAGGAGGATTATATATGGCAGACCTGCCTCAGGCTTTTGCCGTCCGTATGAGGGAGCTGCTGGGCGATGAATATCCAGCTTTTGAAGCTTCCTTTGACATGCCCCGGAGTTATGGGCTGCGGGTGAATACTTCAAAGATCACCTGTGAAGAGTTTGAAAAAATCGTGCCTTTTGCCGTCGAGAGGATCCCCTGGCTGGAGGCAGGGTACTTTTATGATCCGGAAAGCCGTCCCGCGCGCTGTCCGCTGTATCAGGCCGGGCTGTATTATCTGCAGGATCCCGGGGCGATGACGCCGGCATCGTTTCTGCGGGTGGAGCCCGGCATGAAGATCCTGGATCTGTGCGCCGCTCCCGGCGGAAAGGCGACTGCTGCCGGCGCTGCGCTCCAGGCGGCAGGCTCCCTGACAGGGCTGCTGGCGGCCAATGACATCAGTCCGCAGCGGGCCAGGGCGCTGCTGCGCAATCTGGAGCTTTTCGGCATCCGGGATATGCTGGTCACATCCTGCGCGCCGGCTGAGCTTTCCGCCGCTTTTCCGCCTGTGTTTGACCGGATCATCCTGGATGCGCCTTGTTCAGGAGAGGGAATGTTCCGCAAGGAGGAAGCGCTGCTGGCCGACTGGTCCGAAGAAAAATCCCGTGCGCTGTCTGTGTTGCAGCGGGAGCTGATCCTGCTCTGCGCCGATCTTCTGGCCCCTGGAGGGGAGCTGTTATATTCCACCTGTACCTACTCGCCATGGGAGGATGAAGAGGTCGTCGCCTTCCTGCTGAGCGAGCGGCCGGGCATGAGGCTCCTGCCTCCTCCGGTTGACTATCCCGGTTTCAGCCCCGGTATCATACCCGGCTGTGCATCGGAAATGGATCCGGAAATACGCGAGACTGTCAAAAATTGCTGTGTCCGTATCTACCCCCATCGGATGAGGGCAGAGGGACACTTTATGGCATTGCTGCAAAAGAAACGCAGCCTGGATGTCCCTGTCGGCACAGATCCTGGCGTCCGGGATTCGGACCGCACGGAAAGAGATGACGGATTTCCCTGTCAGTACAGATCCAAGTCCGCGGGACGAGAGAAAAAAGGAAAAAAGCCGCAGAAAAGAAGTGGCACCGCTCAGCCCGGTATCGGGTACTTTCAGACCTTTATCGATGAGCTCGGCCTGTCCACGATCGGCGGAGACGAGATCCGTATGGACCGGCTTGAGGTCCGAGCAGACAGACTGTACTATATTCCACCGGCAGCTGACACTGCCGGGCTCTCCCCTGCAGGTCTTTCCTTTTTAAGGTATGGGCTTTATCTGGGCGATCTGAAAAAAGACCGTTTTGAACCTTCCGAACCCTTTGCCCTCGCGCTTCACAGGGGAGAGGCAGTCCGGTCTTTTTCCCTCGCACTCACAGACCCACGTCTCACAGCCTGGCTCACCGGCCAGTCTCTCACGCTCACCGAAGAGGAAGCCGGTCATATTCCCGGCGGCAACGGCTGGATGCTGATCTGCGCGGAGGGATATCCCATCAGCTTTGGAAAACGGACAGCGAACACCATAAAGAACAAACTCCCTTCCGGGTGGAGAACAATGAGTTAATCAGTAACTGTGCAGGAATATAAATACTACAAGGAGGAAAAATTATGACCACCCCCACCTCATGGAGCTGGACAGGCAGTCTGTCCGATGAAGTCACTGCCATGGAGCTGGACCACAGAGCCTTTTGCCGGCACGCCGCCGCCCAGGGCATGGTCCTGCTGAAAAACGAAGGTATTTTCCCGATCCCGGCCGGCAGCCGTCTGGCCCTGTACGGCGGCGGAGCCTGCTATACCGTCAAGGGCGGTACCGGCTCCGGAGCCGTCAACAACCGCAGCAACGTCAGCGTTTACGAGGGAATTGTGAATGCCGGCTATACCGTCACCACAAAGGCCTGGCTGGACACCTACATGGCAGACTACGCAAAGACCCGTGATGAATGGGAGAAGCAGGTCCGCACGCTGGCGGGAGATCCGCCCACCTTCGATTCCCTGTACAAGGCTCACGCGTCCCATCCGATGGAAATGCCGAAGGGAAGCCCCATCACCGCCGATGAGATCAGTGAGGAGGACCGCCGCTCCACACCGGCTTTATATGTCATCAGCAGGATCTCCGGCGAAGGCGCGGACCGGACTTTTTCAAAGGGCGATTATCTGCTCTCAGACACGGAAGAAGCGGAGCTGCGCGCCATCACCGGAATCTATGAAAACGTCGGCGTCATCCTGAATGTGGGCGGCGTGATCGACCTGTCCTTTATGGACAGAGACCCGGTCAAGGGCCTGCTGCTGATGTCTCAGGCCGGCATGGAGGGAGGAAATGCCCTCGCGGACATTCTCACGGGGCAGGTCGGTCCTTCAGGAAAACTGACGGACAGCTGGGCCTGTGATTATTATGATTATCCTTCCAGCGCAAACTTCAGCCACAATAACGGAAACGTCATCGAAGAAAAATATACCGAAGGCATCTATGTGGGATACCGCTACTTTGACACCTTCCAGGCGAAGCCGCGTTATCCCTTCGGCTTTGGCCTGTCCTACACCACGTTCCGGATCGATGCCGGGCAGGCGGCATGGCGCGGCGCGGAGGATAACGGCGAGGCAGCCGGTCCGGCCGAAGTCATTCTCCCGGTCACGGTCACTAATACCGGGAATACCGCCGGGCGTGAAGTCGTTCAGATCTATGTTTCCTGCCCCTGGGGACTGCGGCGCAAAGAATTAAAGCGCCTTGTCGCCTTCGGCAAGACACCGCTCCTGTCCCCCGGCGAAGCCTGCGAACTGGAGCTGAGCTTCACCCCCGGACAGCTCGCTTCCTATCATACCGGTCGTGCGTCCTGGTATCTGGACGCCGGCAGCTATTATATCCTGGTCGGAAATGCATCCGATCAGACAGTCTGCACTGGAAAACTGACGCTCTCCGAAACTTTTTTCTACCCGGAGCTTCACAATATCTGTCCCCTGCTCGACGCACTGAAGGAAATCTCACCGGAAGAACCTGCTGCCCGAGAGTGCCGGGACTCTTACGAAGCGGAATCTGTCCGGTCCGGCTTTGCCGCTCTCGACCTGGATCCCGTGTTGAGGACGGAAGCCGCGCAGGCGGAGTTCTCCTCCGGAGCCGTGGAAAATGAAGGGGATCCCGCACAGGCAAAATTCCCGTCCGGAGCCGCAGCGGATCCCGCACAGGCAGACAATAACGCCGCGCAGAACGACAAGGTGGAAAGGATTGCTGCCATCCTTGCATCCCTGACTCTGGAGGAAAAGGCGCAGCTGGTATGCGGCCAGCCCGAAAATGAATTCTCCCATGACACGGGCAACAAACCGCAGGACCAGGAGGAAGGGCCTGACTGGATCGGCAGCGCCGGCATCCGTGTGCCCGGAGCCGCCGCCCAGACGACGGATGTGCTGCTCTCCAAGGGCGTCCCGACCGTCACGCTGGCGGATGGCCCGGCCGGCATTCGGATCCTGCAGTCCTACGAGACCGATCCGTCAGACGGCCGCCTGTATCCCATGACCCGTTTCCAGAATCTGGAAAACCGGATCTTCGGCAAGACCTTCCGTCACGAGGGAAGCGTCGTCCACTATCAGTTCTGCAGCGCGATCCCGGTGGGAACCCTTCTCGCCCAGACCTTTGACGAAGAGCTGGTCAGGCAGGCCGGAGAGCTGATCGCCAGAGAAATGAAGGAGTTTCGGATCGGCCTGTGGCTTGCGCCGGGCATGAACATCCACCGCAATCCCCTGTGCGGACGCAACTTTGAATACTATTCGGAGGACCCGCTGGTCAGCGGAAAAATGGCCGCCGCCATCACAAAGGGCGTACAGGAGGATCCGACCTGCGGCACCACCATCAAGCATTTTGCCTGCAACAATCAGGAGGAGAACCGCCGGGGCGTTTCTTCCATCGTATCCGAGAGGGCGCTGCGCGAGATCTACCTTAAAGGTTTCGAGATCGCCGTAAAGGAGGCTCAGCCCAGATCGATCATGACCTCCTATAACAAAGTCAACAACGTGCACACCGCCAACAGTTATGACCTGTGCACCACAGCGGCGCGCACGGAATGGGGCTTTAAGGGAGTCATCATGACCGACTGGACCACCACCAACCAGGAAGGCGGCTCCTCCGCCGCCAAATGCATCGCGGCCGGCAACGATCTGGTCATGCCCGGCCTGCATTCCGATATCCAGGAGATCATCGACGCCGTAAATCGCACCGGGGATCAGTCCCTGGCCATGGAGGTGCTGGATGCGGCCGTGTGCCGGATCCTGTCGGTGATCCTGTAAGAATCTGCAGGGAAGATCCTGCCGGTGATGGATATGGTTACGGCCTCGACGGGGTCAGACCCCATGACCGCATCAGACCTGACATATCCTTCCGGCAGGGGTCTGACCCCATATACATCACGCGTATCAGGATTTCTCCAGGCCTTAGGCTGAACTGCCGTCTATGAAAACAGCCACGGCTGCGACGGGGTCAGACCCCATGACCGCATCAGACCTGACGTATCCTTCCGACAGGGGTCTGACCCCATACAACTTCACGTGAAAGGAAAAAAGACATGCCCTCAAAAATATATTTTGCCTCCGACTACATGGAAGGCGCGCACCCGGCCATCTTGCAGCGGCTGCTGGAAACCAACATGGAAAAGACCTCCGGATACGGAATGGATGAATATTCTGCATCCGCGAAACAGAAAATCTGTCAGGCCTGTCAGATCCCGGATGCCGATATTTTTTTCCTGGTCGGAGACACCCAGACAAATGCCACCGTGATCAGCGCCATGCTGAGGCCATGGCAGGGTGTGATCGCCCCGCGGACCGGGCACATCAGTGTTCACGAAGCCGGGGCCATCGAAGCCGGCGGCCATAAGGTCCTGGAGCTGGATCAGCATGACGGAAAGATCACTTCTCAACAGGTCGCCGATTGCATCAATGCCTACGCAAAGGACGAAAACCGGGAGCATATGGTCATGCCCGGTATGGTATACATCTCCCATCCCACGGAATACGGTACGCTGTATTCCCTTGAAGAGCTGACCTCACTCAGCAGCGTCTGCCGCGAGGTCGGGATTCCACTGTACATGGACGGCGCGCGCCTGGCCTATGCCCTGGCCTGCCCCGACAGCGACGTGACGCTCCCGGACATTGCACGCTTGTGTGACGCTTTCTATATTGGCGGCACCAAATGCGGCGCGCTCTTCGGAGAGGCTGTCGTCTTCCCGAAGAAAGGCACGGTGCCTCATTTCTTTACCTTCGTCAAGCAGAAAGGGGCGCTTCTCGCTAAAGGACGCATCGCAGGGCTTCAGTTTGACACCCTGTTTACTGACGATCTTTACGAAAAAATCGGGAAAAATGCCATTGCGGCGGCGGACCGGATCCGGGAGGCCTTGCTGAAAAAGGGATATACCCTGGCCTTCCCCTCACCTACGAATCAGATCTTTCCGGTTCTGGAAAGGGAAAAAGAAGCGGAGCTGTCAGAGCTGATCGAATTCAGCTTCTGGGAAAATATCGATCAGGATCATGTGATCGTGAGGATCGCCACGAGCTGGGCGACGCAGGAAGCGGATGTGGACAGGCTGCTGGAGCTGATGACTGACCAGTTATGATTTATCGTAACTGGTCAATCACAATCTCTTTCATAGTTACGTTACGATTTATCTTTCGTAATGTGTCCAGAGGCTCACGATCTTTACTGTCTGTGCTTCCTCCAGAACTTCATAGACAAGCCGGTACTGCAGATTGATCCGCCTGGAATACAGTCCATCAAGATCACCGACCAGTTTTTCATACGCAGGCGGCCTTTGAAAAGGATTTTCTCGTATGATTTCGATTAACGCCCTGGCTTTTGTGTCAAGATGCGCAGCTTTTAGCTTTGATATATCCTTAACGGCCGTTTTTGTATATACGATTCTGTACAACTACCAGACCACCTCCTCCTCCGGGATGGTCTCATCAAGTGGAGTATGAAGACCGTCAAGCAGTTTTTCCTTCATGCCCGGAACAGAAATAAGATATAAGGACTCAATCAGTCCCAGATAATCCTCTTCACTGATCATTATGACATTTCCATCTTTTGTGGTAATGTGAACCGGCTCATTATATCGGACTGTGTTCTCAACCATCGTGTAAATATTCTTACGAAAGTTCGTCACTGTCGTCGTTGTCATAAAAAGCACCTCCAATCACGTACATTATAACGTGCGTGATTGGAGGTTGTAAAGTTCACATATATGCCTCATTTGCTCCGTACGCCGCTTCTTCAGGCGTAAATCCCACATTTTCAAGCTGTTCTGTGAGTGTTTTCAGCGAAAAGGCAGCTATGCCCATATAGTCCTTTGCGCGGATTACAGCCTGCTCTTTCCAGTCGGCTCCGCAGTGATCGGCCGCATAGGTGGCTTCTTTCGTTGTGTATCCGGTATATTCAAGCTGCTCGACCAGGCCGTTGTACGAAAAAGCCATATAGCTCAGGTAGTCTTTGGCCGCCTGGAGCGCTTCCTTCATACCGGAGGTCACTTTGTCCTTTTTTTCTTTGTCTGTCTTCTTTTCTGATCCGGCTTTTTCTTCGGATTCGACTTTCTCCTCGGAACCTGCATTCTCTTCGGATCCGGTTTTCTCTTCTGATTCGGCTTTCTCTTTACCGGTCTGCTTCTCTTCGGCAGTTTTACTTTCTTTCTTCTCCGTATTCTGTCCGGTCAGTTCATCATACTCGGCCTTCAGCTCTTTATAACGTTTTTTCCACTTGACAGCTCTGTCTGTCATATCCTCCAGATCCTGCCGCAGCGTTTCATTCTCCTCCTGAAGCGCCGTCAGCTGAGCCAGGAGTTCCGCCAGATCCGTACTTTCCGTCGCGTCGGCCGCTGCAGCTTGTTCAGTTTCTTCCTGCGTGTTGTCCGGCTGAGCCGTTGTACTCTCCGCGTCAGTGTCTGCCGGTACCGCAGCACTTTCCGATGAAGTATTATCCGCCGCTATCTGCGCGTTTTCTTCAGCCAGGGCTGCCGATCCTCCCTGCAGAACCAGGATCAGGGATAAGGTCATGGCTGCAAATCTACAGGCGCATGCAGATTTCTTTTGTGACCGCTTATATTCTATCTTTATCATCTTCTTCATTCAGTTCCCTTCTTGAAAGATGAGTCACGGGGACAGGTTCCATGACTCACTGCTGTGAGTCAGGGAACCTGTCCCCGTGACTCATCTCCATCTGTTCTTACAGCCGTTCTTTCTTTTCAATATCCAGGAAATATTTATATGTATCCACCGTCAGCTCTCCGCAGGCTTCCTCATCGCAGGCAATGATCGCACCGTTGTGGAGCTGCAGTGCGGAGCAGGTCCATTTCTGAGATACACCACCCTCAACAGTCGCTGCCAGTGCTCTCGCCTTATTGTGGCCGTTGATCAGGATCAGGACCTCCTTGCTGTCCGTCACTGTCCCTACGCCGACAGACAGGGCCTGCGCAGGAACCGCCTCCGGGTCATTGCCAAAGAAGCGGGAGTTCACGATACGTGTATCTGTCGTGAGGTTGCGCACGCCGGTGCGTGAGGAAAGGGAGGTAAACGGCTCGTTAAACGCGATATGTCCGTCTACGCCGATGCCGCCCATAAAGAGGTCAATACCACCGTAGGACGCGATCTTCTCTTCATACCGGGCGCATTCTCCCTCAGGATCATCCGTCATGCCGTTCAGGATGTTGATGTTCTCCGGCTTCATGTCCACGAGATGATCAAAAAAGTTGTCATGCATGAAATACCAGTAGCTCTGGTCATGCTCACGCGGCAGGCCGAGGTACTCATCCATGTTGAAGGTCACCACGTTTGCGAAGGAGACTTCGCCGGCCTTGTTCATCCTGACCAGCTCCTTGTATACGCCGATCGGAGAAGAACCTGTCGGCAGGCCAAGGATGAAGGGACGGTCCTCCTTGTGGTTATTGATCCTGGCAGCGATATAAGAAGCTGCCCATTTGCACATGTTTTCGTAATTTTCCTGTATAACAACTCGCATAGTTCTCTTTTCTCCTTCTGCGGCATCCGGCCGCTGAAACTGTATAATCGAAAATGTGATAAGAGAACCTCTGTTACGGTCTTGATTCCGCTTTTTACTTTCTCTTTAACGACGCACTTTGGATTCACTGATGACAGGTGAACACCGTCGCCGTGGCAGCATCCGCCGAGTCTTTCGATCACTGCCAATCCTCGTCACCCTGCCGGCAGCGCCGTCTCATAAATCATCCTGAGCAAGCTACCCTAAGGAACGATCATAAGCGGCTGAGCCATTGGCGGGCCTGGCGCTAACAGTCTTTCCGGTCCTCCTTCCGGAAATAAGGCTGCTTTATTATAAAGATTCGGTAACGGTTCAGTCAGCACCTCGCATTTACTGCGACACCGCAGGCGTGCCTTGGCAGGTGCGTGGGATAAAAGTCCAACAGCCAAGGCCAGGCGCACTTCCAATGCGACGAAAGGAGCCTGCGCCTCCCAAGGGACGCCTTCGGTGTGGCCTCGTAACTGTGAAGGAGCTTGTGACTGAACAGTTACAAGATTCGC
>JAFWDX010000298.1 GCA_017515945.1 Blautia sp.
CGTCTGTCCTTTGTTGCCTTACTTTAATCCTTGAAAAACGAATGTAACATATCCGGCTATCACCATTGCAACAATATTACAATCAATCGAAATGTTTCCAGATATAATAACCGAAGATTTCATTTCATTGAAAGAAACACAAGAACAGGATGGAAAAAAACACAGCACGGCGGACGTGTAGAGTTACGCGCATATCCCAAAGAAGCAGTCCGTGAGGCATTGGTAAACGCGATAGCTCATAGAGATTACTCTATCACGAGGCCCCAGATTGACGTGGATATATATAGTGATCGTATAGAGATCATTTCGCCAGGCTCAGTCAGCACAGATTAAAAAACACTCACATAGCTAGCTATGTGAGTGCTTTTTAATCTGCATTCTCGAATAGTATTCCTGCGCAATCTGCAAAGGTTATTTTGTGACAGTTACTTAGAGGTGGACTCCCTTAAAGGTAAGCTTTTTGAAGATCCAGTACCGTTTAAGGCCAAGGGTCACCGTATCGTCATAAGCCAGCCGGTAAGGGGGCAGCAGGACTTTACCGACTTCGGTTTTGACGCAATGGTAGTGTTTCCTGTTTTCCAGAAACAGCGCGTCCTTGTCGGACACAAACCGCAGGTACAGCTCCGTAACCTCAAAATCGGACGCATTGCTGGACGCCACCTCCAGGGAGAGGTTATGGTGTCCTTTTTCATTCATGTAAGCGAGCAGCGCGGGTTCGTAGACGAATTTCATGATATACCTCCGGAAAGGAACGAGGGGGTTCTCGGGGACAGAGGAAAGCAGTGACAGGGGACATCAGGAACAGGAGACAGAAAATCGTTTCCGGGCCCCCTGCCTTCGGGAGGCCCCTTACAGCTTATGCAACGCTTCATATCCTCCGGCCAGAAACGTCAGGAGTACCTTTTGTACCTGAAACCATTCGTCGTCCTTTTTCCAGTCCATGGCTTTGTTGACGGCAAAGGCACCTTTGATCCCAAAGAGGAAGATCTTGTCGGCCTGGTCGGGGGTGACGTGGTAGAGCCGGCACATGGTTTCGATGAAGCTACATATTGTACACTGCGGGATGCAGAGCTGGTGTAATGAGTCAAGGGACCTGTCCCCGTGACTCATCATGTATCCATCGCTCCTTCGAACCGTTTTCCGTTTTCGGGATCAAAGTTCTCGAAGATCGGCCAGTAGCCTTCCCGGCGTGCCTGCTCCAGCTCACCGGCATTATGGATCGTCCAGGCGGCGCCGCGCATTTTCCAGGCTTTCATGCAGAACTGGTTGGCAGGATGCTTCCTGTCGCTGAAGCGGTAAGCGACAAAGTCCGGCCTGGTCAGAAAATTGGATGTCATAAAGGTGCCGAATACGGTTCGCGCAGGGCCAAGGCCTTTATGCTCTTTGAAATAATTGCTGGCCAGCTGGCCGCGGATCACGTTGGGGCGATGGCGGCGCAGCCACCAGAGAACCTGAGGCTGAAAGCTTTCCACACAGTAAGCGCCCTGATAATGATCCAGCTCCTTGAAAACACGGCGGCAGAGCCGGGCATCATTTCCCTTCCAGGGCTTAAGTTCGATGATCAGGGGAACCCGGCCGTCCACGGCGGACAGTATCTGCCTCAGGGTCGGGATGCATTCGCTGCTGTTTCCCAGGGTAAAGGACGGAAGCTGTGCTTCAGTCAGGGATTCCACGACACCATTTTTGCCGGTCATGCATTTCAGATGGCTGTCATGGATGACGGCGAGATTGCCGTCAGAAAGCAGGTGCACATCCAGCTCGGCGCCGTATCCATGGCTGACGGCCAGCCGGAATGCGGCGAGGGAATTTTCCGGCGCGTCGGGTTCCCGGTGAAAGCCGCGGTGTGCATAGAGCCAGCCATCCAGTGCCTCGAGCCCAGGCTGAAACCGCCGCCCTTTGACGGTAAATGCAACGGCTGCAGCGGCTGTGGCGGCACCGGATATTATTGGAATGATAAATCGGTTTTTCTTCATGATGACCTCCAGGCTTGGGGATAGGGTCTGGCTGCACAGGGGACGGTTCTCTGTGTGGCCAGACCTCATTTGACATTTAGCCTCTTTATATTCTATTATACTACAAAAGACTGTAACAATAATAGGATTCGCAAGGGGTCAGCTGTAAATTATGGATTCGCTGAGAATCTCGTTCGCATGTGACTTTAGTAAAAACGGGCTGTGTGAATATTGACTCAGAGTGCAGTCGTCAAAAAGACCAGCAGGATGATCCATTTATTTACGGATGCCTCGCAACTGTGAAGGAGCTTGTGACTGAACAGTTGCGTCAGGAGATGTTATGGAAGTAAACGTAAAGGCGCTGAAGCTGTACCATGGTTCTGATCATGTTGTGTTTCATCCTCAGTCTGGTGCCGGAAAAGCGGATAATGATTATGGAAGCGGATTTTACACCACCAGGATCAAAGAGCGGGCTGATGAATGGGCACTCCTTTATGGAAGAAAAAATGCTGTGGTCACTCATTATGTGCTTGACCTGACAGACCTGAAAACGCTTAACCTCGATGATTATGGTCCGATGGCCTGGATTGCCGAAGTGATCACACATCGTGGTGTGAATTCCATGATCGCACGTGATTTCGCGGATGACTTTACTAAAAAATACTTGGAAAATGCATGGGATAAGAGCTGCAGTGTCGCAGTAAATGCGAGGAGTTGACATAATAACGGCTACGAGAGGGTTATTATGAAATATCGAACGTTCTCAGACGAATTGAAGGCCATGTTCGGCGCAAAGGTATATAAGCTTTCCCTCTCCTCCGGCTGCACCTGCCCCAATCGGGACGGCACCATCGGAACCGGCGGCTGCACCTTCTGCTCGGAGGGCGGCTCAGGGGACTTTGCCGCGCCTTTTCTGCCGCTGTCGGAACAGCTTCCGCTGGCTAAGCAGCGCGTGGCACGCAAGGCCGGAGATAAGTATCTGGCTTACTTTCAGTCCTTTACCAATACATACGGCGACACGGCCAGACTGCATGCATTATATAAAGAAGCTTTATCATATACGGAGATCGTGGGCCTGTCGGTGGGAACGCGCCCGGACTGCCTGGAACCGGACAAGGTTGAAATGCTCGCCCAGCTGAATCGCGAGAAGCCGGTCTGGGTGGAACTGGGCCTGCAGACGATCCACGAAGCCTCGGCGGCGCGTTTTCACCGAGGCTATACCCTGGAGGTGTTCGAAGATGCCTATGCGCGGCTGAAGGAAGCCGGACTTCGCGTGGTGGTGCACGTGATCCTGGGCCTGCCCGGAGAGACCCGGGAACAGATGCTGGAAACTGTACGGTATCTGGCGAACCTGGAACCGGTCCTGGACGGTATCAAACTGCAGCTCCTGCATGTGCTGAAAGGGACCGCGCTCGGGGAAGAGTACATGAGAGAACCCTTCCCGGTCATGAGCATGGAGGAATACTGCGACCTGATCGCCGACTGCCTGGCACTGCTTCCCGAGGAGACGGTCATTCACAGACTGACCGGCGACGGACCGAAGCGGCTGCTGATCGCGCCGCTGTGGAGCGCGGATAAAAAACGGGTGCTGAATGCACTGAAGAAAGAAAATGAGTCACGGGGACAGGTTCCTTGACTCACTTGTGAGTCAAG
>JAFWDX010000033.1 GCA_017515945.1 Blautia sp.
CCAGACCAGCTCCACAGTCCCTATAGGGCCGTTTCTCTGTTTTGCAATGATGATCTCTGCGATGTCCTTTTTCTCTGTGTCTTTATGATAATAATCATCACGGTAGATAAACATCACAACATCCGCATCCTGCTCAATGGCGCCTGATTCACGCAGGTCCGACAACATGGGACGATGATCCGGACGCTGCTCAACAGCGCGGTTGAGCTGAGAAAGGACGATGACCGGTACATTCAGTTCTCTGGCCAGTGCTTTGAGTGAGCGGGAAATCTCCGAGATCTCCTGCTGACGGGAGTCGCTGTGCCCGCTGCCCGACATGAGCTGCATGTAATCGATCATGATTATTCCCAGGTCATGCTCCAGTTTATATTTCCGGCATTTTGACCGGAGCTGCTGTATACTGATACCGGGAGTATCGTCGATGATCAGTTTTGAACGGCCGATTATATCAGCCCCTTCCACCAGCCTGGTCCAGTCTTCATCTGCCAGATTACCCGTTCGCAGATTCTGTGAATCCACATGGGACTCCATCGCCAGGAGACGGTTGACCAGCTGTTCCTTTGACATCTCCAGGCTGAAGATCGCCACCGTGATATCCTTGCGAAAAGCCATATACTGCGCAATATTCAGCACAAAAGCAGTTTTTCCCATGGATGGCCTGGCTGCCACCAGCACCAGGTCAGACCCATGCATGCCCGAAGTCTTGTAATCCAGATCCACAAAGCCTGTAGGCAGGCCGGTTACCGTGCCTTTTTGCCGCGATGCCTTTTCAATACTGCTTATAGCGTTCAGCACCACCTGCTGGATAGGCACAAAATCTTCGCCCATCCTCCCCTGCAGCACCTGAAAGAGTTTCTTTTCCGCGTCCTCCAGGATCATGTCCGTGCTCTCTTTGTCCAGGTAGCAGGTGTTGGCGACCTCCTCGTTGGCCCGGATCAGCCTGCGCAGGATCGCTTTGTCCGCCACGATCCTGGCATAATGGCCCGCATTGGCCGAGGTAGGCACAGCCATCAGCAGTTCCCTGACGTATTCCATGCTGCTGATGTCAGGAGGGAGATCCTTTTCTTTAAGCCTGTTCTGAAGGGTTACCAGATCCACCGGTTTCCCCTCATTAAACAGCTCTACCATAGCGTCAAAAATGATGCCATATTGCTTCTGATAAAAGTCTTCCCCGGTCACCGTTTCCGAAGCGACAAGGATCGCTTCTTTGTCCATGAGCATGGCCCCAACCACGGCCTGTTCTGCTTCAATGCTGTGGGGCAGAATCCGTTTCAGCGCGTTTATCTCTTCCATTATTTTTCTTCTTCGACGCGTACTTTAAGGCTGCCGGTCACCTTTGGGTGAAGCCTTACGGGAACATCCGTCACACCCAGCGCCTTGATCGGGTTTGCGAGGAGGAGCTTTTTCTTGTCGATGTCAAATCCCAACTGCAGCTTTGCCGCCTCAGATATCTCCTTTGATGATATGGAGCCAAAGGTCCTGCCGCCCTCTCCCACTTTGAGCGTGAGGGTTACCTGCTTTCCCTCCAGTTCTTTTGCAAAAGCGCGTGCCGCTTCCAGATTTTCTTTTGCCACCTTTTCGTCGTTGGCTTTTTGCAGTTTGAGATCGTTCAGGTTACGCGGCGTTGCTTCCACCCCGAGTTTTTTGGGAAGGATCAGATTGCGGGCATAGCCGTCACTCACATTGACGATCTCCCCCTTTTTCCCGAGGGCTTTAACATCTTCGAGCAATATCACTTTCATTTACTCAGTCCTCCTTCTTCTATAAACCGGTCTATGATTTCCTTTAGCATCTGTTTTGCCTGATCCACGTCAGCTTTGATCTGGGCGCCGGCTATATTAAGATGTCCGCCCCCGCCCAGCTTCTCCATCATGACCTGCACATTCACTTCATCTATGGCCCGTGCACTGATATAGATCTCCTGATTGAAGCGCGTCAGCACAAAGGATGCCTTGACATTCGCTATATTGAGCATCTCGTTCGCTGCCTGGGCGCCTACTACTGTAGGGCTCTCCAGACCTTCATTCGGGCACACGCCTATCGCGAAATAGTTCCTGTAAATCTCTGCCGTACGAATCGCCTCTGCCTTGGCCTTATAAGAGTCGATGTTATCCCTGAGCAGTTTGCGGACGCGGGTCGTATCTGCACCGCTGCGGCGCAGGAAGGCTGCGGCTTCGAAGGTCCGTACGCCTGTGCGAGTGGTGAAATTGTTTGTATCAATGACAATGCCCGCATAAAGGCAGTCAGCCTCCAGATAATGGAGCTTAAGGTCCTCGGCAAAATACTGCAGGACCTCCGCCACCATCTCACAGGCCGAGGATGCGTATGGTTCCACGTAAGACAGGACCGCATTGTCTATGACCTCGTTGCCTCTGCGGTGATGGTCCAGCACGATGATCGTCTTTGTCATGCGCAGCAGCTCGGGGCATTCGGTATAGCTGGGCTTGTTTGTATCCACTACGATCAGCGCGGTGTTGTCGTCAACGATCGTTTTGGCGTGTGAACTGTCTATAAACATGTCCGGCTGGTACTCAGGATTGTCCAGGTAACCGGCTATCAGAGGCCTGATCGATGTGGTCGGATCATTGACAACGATGGAGACCGGCTTGCCCAGCGTCGTACCGGCCCTGTAGATCCCGATCGCGGCTCCCAGTGCATCGACATCGGTGATCTTGTGTCCCATAACTACGACCCGGTCTCTGGTACTGATGAACTCCTTGAGCGCCTGCGCTTTCATACGGGCTTTTACACGGGTGGTTTTCTCGACCTGCAGCGATTTGCCCCCGCAGTAAGTGATATTGGATCCGTTTTTGATCACGGTCTGGTCGCCGCCCCTGCCCAGCGCCATCTCCATGGCGATCCGCGCATATTCGTTATTCTGGCGGAAGGAAGTACCGCCCAGCCCGATTCCCATACTGAGTGTCACCGGCATGGCATTACCGATATTTACGGTTTTGACATCGTCCAGGATCGGGAACCGCTCCTGCTGAAGTCTGTCCAGAGCGCCTTTCTTCATCACGATGAAGTACTTGTCTTTTTCGATCTTTCGTACGATCCCGTCATAATCCGAAAAAAAGCGTCCCATCTTTCGATCGATCAATGCGATTAGCAGGGACCGGCGAACCTCTTCCACAGTTTCAAGGGCTTCCTCATAGTTGTCCAGGTAAGCCAGCGCCACCACCAGTTTGTCCTCTTCACTTCTCTGGATATACTGGCGGAGCAGGGTTTCATCCTTTAATGTCAGCGCCAGGAGCCGGATATCCTCCGTTCCGTCGACCCGGATACCGGTATCCGTCAGTATGTCTTTCATGAAGAACCACGTTGCATTTGCCTGATATACCTTGTCTTCATGAGTTGCCAGAAGTGTCTCGGCCTTGCCGTCTGCGTTGGCCTGCAGAGCGGTGCCGCTCAGATTCGGAAAAATGGAAGAAATATTTTTACGGCTGTCAGGCTCAAGG
This sequence comes from Blautia sp., assembly GCA_017515945.1. Taxonomy (GTDB): domain Bacteria; phylum Bacillota; class Clostridia; order Lachnospirales; family Lachnospiraceae; genus Blautia_A. Next base: position 3,459 of record JAFWDX010000033.1, read on the forward strand.
CCGCTTATGGCACAAAAGGCATCATTTGCCCACATCAGGCGGCCGCCCGGCTCCAGAACAGCATACGGCAGATCAAGCGTGGTAAGCATCTCTTTTTCCGCTGTCTCATACTTGCCTGCCCAGGCAGCCAGATCAAGAACGATCTGCGGCCGCAGCCGGAGGAACATTACGATGACGACGCCTACATAGATGAGCAGTCCAAGGGACAAAACCACGCCTGCTTTTACATTTTCCATATATACCAGGCCATTTATCGCAGCCAACAGGACAGCAAGATATAAAGGCCATCGCAAAAATTGTCCGAGAGGACCAGTAATTCGTATTTTCTGACTCATTGTGGATCCCAGAGCCACAGCCTGTAACACAGACTGCGGCAAAATAATTGAAACCAAAAAAAGCAACGGTATTATTATACCTTATCCCGGACAGAAAAGCAAGAATCGCAAAAAGCCCTCCCGATACCGGGAGGGCTCAAGCGGCAAAAGCCGAATATCAATCCTGGATATAAGGCATGATAGACATATGGCGTGCTCTCTTGATCGCCACTGTCAACGCTCTCTGATGCTTTGCACAGTTGCCTGTGATACGGCGGGGAAGGATCTTGCCTCTCTCGGAGACATACTTGCGCAGTTTGGCTGCATCCTTGTAATCGATCTCGTTATTCTCCTTACCGCAGAATACGCAGACCTTTTTTCTCCTGCGGCCGCCTCTTCTCTTCATCGGAGAATCGGGTCTCTCGCCTCTGTTTGTAAATGCCATAATTATTTCCTCCTGTCAAATCTGCACTGTAAAATCATAACTGTCCGGTCAAAGTACCTTTACAGTTGTAACTGTTCAGTCGCAAGCTCCTTCTCAGTTACAAGGCCAGGCGCGGGCTCCTGTCGTCGTATATAAAGTGCGCCCGGCCTTGGCAGCTCATCTTTAGTCTTACGCATCTCATAGTAAATGCGAGATGCTGACCGAACAGTTGTCACAATTTCATTAAATCAATTTCAGGCGAAGGGAAGCTCCTCTTCGATCCCATCGGGAATATTCATAAAACCATCCATACCGTCAGCCGTACCCGGAGCGGCAGCAGCCGGTGCGGGTGCCGGACGGGAGGACTGATAGCTGTCAGAAACGGCTTTGCTCTCCGCGAATTCCTGTTCCTCTATGATCACCTCTGTGGTATAGACTTTGACTCCTTCGCGGTTGGTGTAGCTGCCTGTCTGAATCCTGCCGGTCACAGCGATCTTGATCCCCTGGTGGAAATACTTCTCTGCGAACTCTGCGGAACGTCCGAAAGCAACACAGGTAATAAAATCCGCTGTAGGCTCTCCGTCTCTTCTGCCGAATCTGCGGTCTACCGCAAGCGTATATCTGGCAACGGCAGTACTGGTGTCACCCGTGGAATACCGTACTTCGGGATCCCTTGTTAAGCGTCCCATTAAAATAACTTTGTTCATCTTTCACCTCATACTAATTCGTTCCCGCGGGCATGATCCCGCGCGTATATTTATGGTCTGTGAACTGTGTGAAGGGCGCTTATGGAAGTTTCGCTGATTCAGGCGTCCTTACGCACAACCAGATATCTGAGGACATTGTCCAGGATACGCATGTGGCTCTCGATCTGACCAGGAGCGGCAGGATCCGCTTCAAACTGAATGAAATAGAAATAGCCTTCATGCATTTTCTGGATCTCGTAGGCGAGGCGCTTTTTGCCCCATTCCTCTACTTCGCTGATCGCGCCGCCGTAGCGGGTAACATAGCCCTTGGCTTTTTCCACGACAGCGTCGCGGGCCTCGTCCTCGAGCTTGGCATTTACAACCAGTGCCAGTTCGTACTTGTTCATGCTTTGTGTAACCTCCTTATGGTCATTTGGCCCCCTGCAGTGTGCAGTGAGCAAGGATACAGGCGATGCATATGCTCCGCCTGATGCAAATATATCACGAGAGAGTATTCTACCACAAGAAGCTGCTTATGGCAAGCCGTTTTTTGTTTTTTTCAACCAGTTCAGGCGATGGGGTACAGTCCCTTTATATGCTGAGAGCCAGCCCTCATAACATTTCAGCCAGGCCATAAATTTTCATCAATATACAGATTTTTTGTCGAAAACAGCAAAATGAAGCTTGAAAACTGACGCTTACAATGTTAAAATGACAATATCTTATACATGCGGGAACAATTTATATAGAAATATATATGTCTCCGCGGTATATGCAGGGCTTCCGGATATGTGTTCTTCCACATATTAAGATGCTCTGGTATTTTTTTCAAGACACTTTATCAACAGTTCGTTCCACAAAGGGCGAATCCACAAAGAAAGGAGTGCTTTATGAAAAAGTACGTCGCGGAGCTCATCGATACATTTGTTCTCACATTCTTTGGCTGCGGCACTGCAGTGGTCACCCAGTGCTCCACGGATAACTATCCGGGATATCTGCTGACAGCCATCGCTTTCGGTCTCTCCATCGTCGCCATGGCTTACTCCATCGGCAATGTATCCGGATGCCACATCAATCCGGCTGTTTCCCTCGCCATGCTCCTCAAGGGCAAGCTTGAAGCAGCGGATTTCATCGGCTACGTGGTCGCTCAGTGCATCGGCGGTCTCGCTGCAGGCGCCCTCCTTGCCGCAATCTTCGGCGCTGACACCGGTATAGGTTCCAATGGCCTCTATCAGGATAGTATTCCACTTTCCATCATTATCGAGATCATCCTGACCTGCGTCTTTATCATGGCGATTCTTGGCGTGACCTCCAAAGCGGAGTTCTCCAGCGTAGCCGGACTGGTGATCGGTCTGTCCCTGACCTTTGTCCATATTCTCGGCATCGGCCTGACAGGCACATCCGTCAACCCTGCCCGCTCTCTCGTAGCTGTATTCGCAGGCGGCACTGCCCTTACTTCTCTCTGGGTATTCATCGTTGCTCCGCTGATCGGCGCAGCTGTGGCTGTGATTCTTTACAGCTTCATCGACGATTGATATACGCGCGCATATAATCACATAAAAAAGCAGCCCCCTGTGGGCTGCTTTTTTGTGTTTTCTATTCAGTCGAGCCATGAACCGCCAGCTTGGTCAGATACAGTTTATATTTTTCACAGGAAAACAGCAAAAAGATCCGTACATCCACTTTAACCTTGGAGCCATCCTCCCTGCAAAGCTCCACAAAACCTCTGGATCCCTCGAGCGGATGGGAATCCGCTGCGTGCATCACTGACGCGATCAGCATAGCCTCGCTCTCCCGGTACTTCTCTATAAAATGCTCCATCCTGTCCTGCCTGTCATGCGAGATCCCCGTCAGCCTGGTATACTGATCATTGAGCTGCATCAGTGTGAGACGGCCATTTTCCTCCTTGTAAACAGCCGCCGGCCCTATGATATTGTCAAGCAGCGTATCGCTGACCATCCCCTCC
>JAFWDX010000299.1 GCA_017515945.1 Blautia sp.
TGATCGAGACCCTCTCCCTGGCTTCCACCATGGATCCGGAGCTGGCAGCCGAGATCGGCAATGAGACCGCAAAGCAGTACCGTGCCGCGGGCGTGACTGCCCTGCTCGGACCGCAGGTCGACATCGCTTCTCCGATCATGAGCCGCGCAGGCGGCACCTACGGTGAAGATCCCCAGCTTACGCTGGATATCGCCACCGCTTATGTCAACGCGATGCAGTCCACCTACGATGAGAACGGCGAGGATCTGGGCTGGGGTGATGAGTCCGTATACTGCTTCACCAAGCACTTCGGCGGTGCCGGCTCGACCGAGGGCGGCCGCGATGACCATACCTATGCCGGACGTTATGCGATATTCCCGGGAGGTAATCTCGAAGCACACCTGATCACCTACTTTGACGGCGTATTCAAGCTGCCGGGCAAGACCGGTTCCTCCGGTATCATGACCGAATACGCGATCAATGTGGACGGAGAGGGCAATCCCTTCGGCGGAGAGTATGCCGGCGCGTACAACCCGTTCATGTACAGCCTGCTGGATGAGTACGGCTACGACAGCCTCAAGATCACAGACTGGGGCGTATTCGGCGGACTTGGACTCAAGACCGGCGGTCTGTGGGGCACCGAGGAGCTCAGCGAGCCGGAGAGGATCGCGCTTGGCTTTGAGCGCGGGATCAACCTGCTCGGCGGCTATGGCAGCACCGAGAATATCACTGAGGGCTATAATATCCTCGTGGAGAAGCTTGGACAGGAACAGGCCGATGAGATCGTCAGCAAGGCGGCTTACAATTACATCGTCCTGATGATGAACCTGAACATGTTTGAGCAGCCATACAATGACAGCGCTTATGCAGATTCCATCATCTTCAGCGATTCTGCGACCCAGTACGGCAAAGAGACCCAGAAGCACTCCGTCGTCATGATCAAGAATGACGGCACCATCAAAGAAGGTTCCGACAAGGAAAAACCGAAGGTCTATGTACCTTATGTATACAGCACAGGCTTTACCGCCAACTGGATGTTCGGTATCAATCCCGGCACCCCGTCCTGGCAGCCCGGCATGGATCTGGATGTGCTCGGACAGTACTTCGAGGTTCTTACCGATACGCTCGGCGATCCCACCGGAGAGGCCGGACAGGACGGCAATCCCACCTATACAAAGGATGACCTGACACGCGCGTCCGCAGAGGATATCGCATCCTGCGACTATGTGCTGGTCGGTATGACAGGTGCGTACAGTGCTTCCTATTCCTCTTATCTGACGGCCGCCTTCGGACCGCCCACAGAGCCTGAGGGTGAGGAGGTTTATTATCCGGCATCTCTGCAGTATGCCGAGTACACCGCGGATTCCGCGATCGATCCTTCGATCTCCGGATGCGTGGTGGAGGGAGAGAAGGAGAACCGTTCCTACAAGGGTGTGACCGCTCCCGCAGATGCCAACTATGGCCATCTTGAAGCACTGCAGTATGCGGCAGAGGCTGCCGGCGACGTGCCGGTGATCGCTTCCGTGGCCATGGAACGCGGCATGGTATGGACCGATGTGGAGCCGCTGTGTGACGTGATCCTGGTTTCCTACAACGCACAAAAGACGGAAGCCGTAGCGGAGATCATCCTGGGCCAGACTGAGCCGCAGGGCCTGCTTGTGTTCCAGCAGCCCGCTTCCATGGAAGCAGTCGAGGCACAGACCCCGGACGTTCCCAGAGACATGGAGTGCTACGCGGATGCGGCCGGCAACACCTATGATTTTGCCTTCGGTATGAATTGGGGCGGCGTCATCGACGATGCGCGTACCGCGAAATATACCGCTGCACCGCTGACCAAGGTCGAGAGCTATGATTTTGGAGACAAGATGAAGAGTGCCGGCGAAGCCGCTCCGGAAGAGGCCGGTGCGGAGGAAGCCGCCGAAGAGGCTGAAACGGAAGAGGCCACAGCTGAAGCTCAGGCCGCTGAAGAGACTCAGGCTGAAGAAGCAGTCGAAGCTGAAACAGAAGCCGCCGAAGAGACTCAGACGGAAGCAACCGAAGCTGAAACAGAAGCCGCTCAGGAGACTGAAGCTTAAGAAGTTTAAGACAACCGCTGCACAAGGGTGCTGTGCGGGTCGCACGGCACCTTTCCGGCGGAAACAAAACAGAGGATAAATAAACAGGAGGAAAACAGATGATAAATTTTCTGAGCAACCTGCTCTCCCCAATCCTTGAGCCCATGGGAGTAAGTCAGGCTGACCTGACCTCTTACCTGACCATGCTCCAGGGCTATGTATGGGCGATCATCGGTATTCTCGCCGCCGTGATCGTGATCATGTTTGCCGCGCATGCGGCCAAAAAGGGCAACAGGCATGTCATCCGCTGGATCGCCGGTCTCGGCGGCCTGGCTGCGATCGTGGGCATCGTCAATGCGATCTGCTTCGGACCGATGTATAACAATGTTTCCGGTTTCCTTAATGCCTCAAAGGTAGAGCTTTCAGAGGAAACCGTAGCCCAGAGCCGTGCGACGGTTGAGCGTGTCGGCGAAGAGGGCATCGTCCTTGTAAAGAATAACGGGATCCTTCCGCTGGGCGAAGACAGCAAAAAGCTGAATGTGTTCGGCTGGGCTTCCACCAATCCTCTGTACGGCGGTACAGGCTCAGGTTCTTCGGATTCCTCCACGGCTGTGAGCATACTGCAGTCACTGAAGGACGCCGGCTTTGAGACCAACGACGGACTGAGCGGATTCTATCGCGAATACCGTACAGACAGGCCTACGATCGCCATGGCTTCCCAGGACTGGACTCTTCCGGAGCCGCCTGTGAGCTGCTACAATGATGATCTGATGGCCGCAACCCACGAGTTCGCGGATACGGCTGTGATCGTGATCGGCCGTTCCGGTGGTGAGGGTGCCGACCTTCCTGTCGATATGCTCTCCGTGATCAACGGGACCTACAATCCCGCCCAGGAGGTTTCCGCCGCACCCGGCAATTTCAATTACATGGCGGCAACGTATTCAAACAACGGTGCCTATGACGACTTTGAGGAGGGAGAGTCCTACCTTGAGCTGTCCGTTACCGAGGAAAACGTGATCGAAAAGATCTGCTCCGAGTATGACAAGGTCATCGTGATCATCAATGCCAATAACGCGATGGAGCTGAGCTGGGTAGACGAGTATGAGCAGATCGGCGCCGTGATCCTTGCTCCCGGTTCCGGTATCACCGGTTTTGCCGCCCTCGGCAAGATCCTCAACGGTACCGTCAATCCCTCCGGGCGTACTGTCGACACCTATGTCAAGGATCTGATGTCCACACCTTACATCAACAATATCGGCAACATGGCCTACACTAATGTAGATGATCTTAAGCAGGCGATCGCCGCAGCGGATCCCGCATATGAGGGCAACATCGCTTTCGCAAACTATGTGGAAGGCATTTATGTAGGCTACAAGTATTATGAGACCGCATCGGATGAGGGAGCGATCACATATGAGGATCATGGACAGTAGCCCTTCGGGTACGGCCTGAGCTACACGACCTTCGAACAGAAGATCGAAAACTTCTCTGCTGATGATACCAGTGTGACCTTTGACGTGACCGTTACCAATACAGGCGATGTGGCCGGCAAAGATGTCGTGGAAGTCTTCTTTACACCGCCTTATACCGATGGCGGTATTGAGAAGGCCTCTGTCAACCTGATCGATTTCGGCAAGACGGGCGATATCGAGCCTGGCGCTTCCGAGACCATCTCCTTCACCCTTAAGAAGGAAGACATGGCAGCCTATGATTCCGAGGGGATCAAGGTGGCCGGCGGCGGCTATATCCTGGAGCAGGGCGACTACACGATCTCCCTCCGCGCAGATTCCCATACGGTTCTGGCGGAAGAGACCTTTAACGTTCCCGAAGACATCGACTACAGCGCCAACAAGCGTGAGAGCGACAATATCCCGGCTGTCAACCAGTTCGAAGACTATGCGCGCGGAGACTTTGAGGTTCTTTCCCGTGCGGGCGGCTTTGCCAACTATGACCAGACCTGCGGACGCGAGCTTGAAGCAGCCGATTTCGAGATGGACGACGAGACCCGTGCCAAGATCGAGGAATATGCATGGGGCACCTATGACAGCACCAGGTACAATGACGACGCGGACGAGATGCCCACGACAGGCGCCAAGAACGGCCTGAAGCTGGCGGATCTGACCGGCAAGTCCTACGACGATCCGATGTGGGATCAGCTCCTTGACCAGATGAACTTTGACGACATGGCCAACCTGATCAACGTCGGCGGCTGGATGACCGTGGCTGTCGATTCTGTCGGCAAGGTCGGCACCTCCGACTGCGACGGCCCTGCAGGCCTGAGCAACTTTATCACCGGCGCTTACGGCAGCGCTTATCCCTCTGAGGTCCTGATGGCTCAGACATGGAGCAAGGATGTGGCTTATGAGATCGGTACATCCATGGGTCAGGAATATGCGGATGCCAACAACTACGGCTGGTATGGCCCGGCCATGAACACGCACCGCAGCGCCTTTGCCGGACGTAACTTTGAGTACTATTCCGAGGATGGCGTGCTGGCCGGCCTGATCGCGGCGAATGAGATCAACGGCGCTGCCACCAAGGGCGTGTATCCGTATATCAAGCACTATGCAGTCAATGACCAGGAGACGAACCGCTGCTCCTTCCTGCTGACCTATGCGACAGAGCAGACTCTCCGTGAGATCTATCTCAAGCCCTTCGAGCTGGCTGTCAAGGGTTATACCGGCACACCGCTGGCTGTCATGTCCGCCTTTAACTGGATCGGAACAGAGCCGGCCTGCGCCAACGATGAACTGCTCAATACCGTCCTTCGTGATGAGTGGGGCTTCGTCGGTATGGTTGAGACCGACTATAACGGTTCCTATGGCTACCAGATCACAGACCACTGCATCCGTAACGGTAATGACCTGATGCTCGGCTTTAACGGCGCAGCCTCCAATGTCCTCTCCGACAAGAGCGCTACGGCGGTCAAGGCCATGAGACAGGCCAGCAAGAACATCCTGTATACCGTCGGCAACAGCGGATATTACACGATGAACGAGGATACAGGCTCAGGCCTGACCAACATGCAGAAGATCTTCTACGCTGCGGACGCGGCTGCGGCTGCCGTAGTGATCCTGCCTCTGCTGATCGTCCTGCTGCGCTGGAGAAAAAAGAAAAAAGCGGCAAAAGCGGCATGATTTTCTAACTGCTGAGATACTTAAGACTTTGCATACTCGCGGGAGTAGTTTAGAACTGCAGTAACTGTTCAGCCAGAACCACGCATTTATTGCGTGGAGCGTGGGGAAAAGTTGAAGCTGTGGTAACTGTTCAGTCAGCACCTCGCATTTACTGCGAGGTGCGTGGAACAAAAGATCAA
>JAFWDX010000300.1 GCA_017515945.1 Blautia sp.
AGGCGCGGGCTCCTTTCGTCGCATTGGAAGTGCGCCTGGCCTTGACTGCTCATCTTTTGATCCACGCACCTCGCAGTAAATGCGAGGTGCTGACTGAACAGTTACCAAAGCTGCATTATTTCCATACCAGAGGCACTAAATACGTGGAAGTCTATGATTCCACGTATTTAGTGCCTCTGCATATACCGCGCGTAAATCCAGATACATTTTCCATGTATTTGGTCACGTGAGTATGTTTAATCATACAGATGGCAGCTTACGATATGCCCGCCGCCCATATCCTTCGGCACCGGCGCAATACTCCTGCACTGCTCCCTGCACTCCTTGCAGCGGGTGTGGAATTTGCATCCCGCAGGCGGATTGGCCGGAGAAGGAATGCTGCCTTCCAGGATGATCCTTTTGGCTCCTGTATGGGGATCCGGAATCGGGATCGCGGAGAACAGCGCCCTGGTATAGGGATGGAGCGGTTCTCTGAAGATATCCTTCTTTGCCCCGTATTCCACCAGGTTCCCTAGATACATGACGCCGACGGTATCGGAGATATGCTCCACCACCGACAGGTCATGGGAAATGAACAGATAGCTGAGCTTACGCTGCTCCTGGAGTTTACGGAGCAGGTTGATGATCTGCGCCTGGATCGACACGTCCAGAGCGGAGACCGGCTCATCGCAGACCACGAACTCCGGATTCAGCGCGAGTGCCCTCGCGATGCAGATCCTCTGACGCTGGCCGCCGGAAAACTCATGGGGATAACGGCTCTTGTGGAAGGGCTGCAGGCCGCATTCATCCATCACCCGGTCGATATAATCTTCATATTCCTTTGCCGGAACGATCCCGTGCTCGCGCACCGCTTCGCCGATGATCTCACCCACAGGCAGACGGGGCGAAAGCGAGGAGAAGGGATCCTGGAAGATGATCTGCATCTTTGTGCGCATATTCCGCATTTCCCTGTCCGGTATATCGTACACTTCGTGTCCGTTAAACAGTACATCGCCGCCGGTTTTCTCTCCGTTCAGACGCAGGATCGTACGTCCGGTCGTGGTCTTTCCGCAGCCGGACTCTCCGACCAGGCCCATGGTAGTGCCCCGCGGCAGTACAAAGCTGACGCCGTCCACCGCCTTGACCTGTCCCACGACACGGTTAAACAGGCCTCCCTTGATCGGGAAGTATTTTTTGAGATCACGCACCTCAAGGATCGGATCCTGCACGGTCTGCGCCTGCTTCTCATTCCCGGATGCCTTCTCTTTAGCCGGTTCCGGTTCCTTTACGGATACTGTGCCCGCCGAAGCCATCATCGCGGATACGGCCGGCTGATCTGTCCCGGTCTCCGTCTGCGGCGCATACGCGGGATCATAGCGGTAGCAGCTGACCTTGTGGGTCTCGCTCAGGCTGATCTCACAGGGATATTTTCCGTCACAGCAGCCCAGCCGTCTGTCACACCTGTCCCTGTAATAGCAGTAGTCCGGCATGTCCACCGGATTCGGCACCTTGCCCGGGATCGAGTAGAGCTCATCGACCTCCTTGCCGACGACGGGCTTGGAAGCCATCAGTCCGATCGTATACGGATGGGAGGGGTGGTAGAAAATATCCTCCGCCGTTCCCTTTTCCACGATCCTGCCCGCGTACATGACCACCACATAATCCGCCATCTGGGCGATCACGCCCAGGTCATGGGTGATCAGCATGATGGAGGAATTGATCCTGTCCTTGAGCTCCCGCAAAAGGTCCAGGATCTGCGCCTGGATCGTCACGTCCAGGGCAGTGGTCGGTTCATCCGCGATGATCACTCTGGGATTGCACGCCAGCGCCATGGCGATCATGACCCTCTGGCGCATACCGCCGGAAAGCTCGTGCGGGAACATCCGGCTGACGCCCTCGCTGTTGGCGATCCCGACCATCTCCAGCAGTTCGATGGTCCGGCGGCGGATATCCTTTTTGCTCTTTCCCTCGCCGTCGTGCAGGGCGATCACCTCGTCCACCTGGTCCCCGATACGGAATACCGGGTTCAGGCTCGTCATAGGCTCCTGAAAGATCATGGAAACCGCGTTGCCGCGGATATCCCGCATGGTGTCACGGGTCATGTTGGAGATCTCATAGGCCTTGTCGCCCATGTTCAGGCGGATGCTGCCGGAGACGATCTGTCCCTGCGGCCGCTGGAGCAGCTGCATCAGGCTCAGACTCGTCACGGATTTGCCGCAGCCGGACTCGCCCACGATGCCGACCGTTTTGCCGATGGGCACTTCAAAGGTCACGCCGTCCACACTCCGTACAGTGCCCGCGTCCGTAAAGAAGCAGGTGTGCAGATCCTCGAACTCCACCGCGTTGCGGGGATCCTTCATGGTAGTCAGATAAGCGGATTCCGGCACGTTCTTCCGTTTCCACTTCTCCTCCAGCTCACCGGTGATCTTCCGGTTCGATTTTGATATCTTGCGTATCTCCGCGGAGGTCAGATAGCCGTCCGCGCGTTTTTTCCTTGCCATATCGCTATCCTCCCTCTTACCGCTTCATCTTTGGGTCAAACGCGTCGCGAAGTCCGTCGCCCACCAGGTTAAAGGCCAGCACCGTCGCCAGCAGGCAGACGCCTGCGGGGATCCAGATAAACCAGAAATTCGTCAGCACGTACGTATCGTTTACATCGTTGATAATGTTACCCCAGGAGGCAAAGGGGAATTTAACGCCCAGTCCCAGGAAGGAAAGGGTCGCCTCTGTCAGGATCGTGGAGCCCAGGCTCATGGTCATGGAAACGATGAGCTGCGGGATCACGTTGGGGATCAGATGGCGGAAGATCCGCCGGGAAGCCCGGATACCCGTCGCCTCCGCCGCGGTCATGAATTCCTGTTCACGCAGGGACAGGATCTGTCCGCGCACCATTCTGGCCACGCCCGGCCATCCGAGGAAGCCCAGGATCAGCATCAGATAGAGCATTCTCAGCTGGGGATCCACACGCATGGCATCCATGGCCGCGCCAAGGATGATGATGATCGGCATCGAGGGCACGCAGA
>JAFWDX010000301.1 GCA_017515945.1 Blautia sp.
CTGCGGAACAATGACTCTCTCCTCATAGCAGGAGAACGCATCATCCACGACCTTTTTATCAGGCTTGGGCGTGAAGATGGAAATAACCGGGACGATGATCAGGCCTGCGATCATACAGAAGGCGCCGGCGTTGATGGGAGACTGAAGGAGTACCGGAAAGCTCGCGCGGACGAACATGTTCGCGAGCATGACCACTGTTGAGAAGATAAAGCTGCACCATACGGCCAGACGGCTGGCTCCTTTCCAGTAGAGGCCATAGAGGAACGGGGCCAGGAAGGCTCCGGCCATGGCGCCCCAGGAGACACCCATCAGCTGTGCGATGAAGGTGACATTTGAGCGGTACTGGATGATCGCTATGATCACGGAGATGGCGATGAATACGATGATCAGATACCGCATTATGGAGACCTGTTTCTTTTCATCCATATCCTTGATCACACGGCCTTTGAGCAGGTCGAGGGTCAGTGTGGAGCTGGAGGTCAGCACCAGTGAAGAAAGGGTCGACATGGAAGCGGAGAGGACCAGTACGATCACTACCGCCAGCAGGATATCCGGGAGTCCGGAGAGCATGGTCGGCACAACAGAGTCGTAGCCATTGGCAGCGATGTCGATCTTGTCTGAGAACAGCCTGCCGAAGCCTCCGAGGAAATAGCAGCCGCCGGCCACCACAAAGGCGAAGAAGGTGGAAACGACTGTGCCGGTGGAGATGGATTTCTCACTTCGGATTGCGTAAAATTTCTGAACCATCTGCGGCAGCCCCCAGGTACCGAGGGAGGTCAGCAGCACCACGCCGAGCAGGTTGATGGGATCCGGGCCGAAGAAGGAAGCAAAGACGCCGGGGGTAGATGAAACACTCTCATCCACAACACGTCCCATACCGTCCAGCGCAGCCAGAAAACCGCCCTGACTCTTTAGCACCGCGACTACGACGGCGCAGATGCCCACGAGCATGATGCAGCCCTGGATAAAGTCGTTGATGGCCGTTGCCATGTATCCGCCGGCTGTGACATAAACTGCGGTAAGGATCGCCATGACGATCACGCAGATCGAATAATCGATGTTAAAGGCCATTCCGAAAAGGCGGGAGAGGCCATTGTACAGGGACGCGGTATAAGGAATCAGGAAAATGAAGGTGATCACGGAGGCGGCAACCTTAAGGGAGCTGCTGCCGAACCGGGCTTCGAAAAACTGCGGCATCGTGGCGGAGTTCAGGTGCTGTGTCATGATACGGGTACGCCTGCCGAGCACCACCCAGGCCAGCAGGGAACCCAGCAATGCGTTGCCTATGCCCGCCCAGGTAGCGGAGATGCCGTATTTCCAGCCAAACTGTCCGGCATAGCCTACGAACACGACAGCCGAGAAATAAGAAGTTCCATATGCGAAGGCGGTCAGCCATGGACCGACGGAACGGCCGCCCAGAACAAAGCCGTTGACATCTGTGGAATGCTTGCGGCAATACAGGCCGATCCCGATCATCACAGCAAAGAAAACAACCAGCATTACGATTTTGACCGTCATAATTTTTTCCTCCAAGGTATGATACTATACAATAAAGCTTTAAAGCGTTTATGCGTTGACGCACTAAAGTTTATAACAAACCAAGAAAGATTGCAAGCAGAAAATTATGTAATCTCACCCCCATTTTTTTCGGTGTCCTTACGTATTATATAATGAGTCACGGGGACAGGTCCCCTGACTCACCTGCGGGTCGGATACAAAAGGACCGTCCCTTTGTGTTCATGAGTCAGGGGGACAGGCCCCTTGACTCAATGAGTCAAGGAACCTGTCCCCCTGACTCACCTGCGGGTCGAACACAAAAGGGCCAGCCCTTTGTGTTCACTCTTGACGGACGCGCCTGGACGTTAGATAATTGAATCCGGGGTAAGTGGCAGCCGGTTACAGGCTGACCAGTTACAGATTCTCTTATAAAAAATAGTCATACAGGATGGATAGCCATAAGAATGGATAAGGATAGGGAAAACCAACTTGCCCTGGAGGCAAAAGAGGATAAAGAGGTATTTGAGCGTTTCCTGCGTGAAAGGGAAGATCTGATCCTGCGGGTGACAGCCCGGATTACCGGCACCAGCGTGTCCAAAAGCGATGATGAATGGTCCATTGCCCTGCAGGCGGTGGCTGCGGCCATTGGCAGCTATGAGCCGGAGCGGGGAGGATTCTGGCCTTATGCGGCGCTGGTGATGCGCAGCAGGCTGCGCGACTGGTTCCGCAGTACGGCTGCGGAGCGTGCCGAGATTTCCACACGGCCTGAGGTGCTGGAGGGAAACGCCGGCGAGGAGGATGAGGATTATGGCATGCAGGCAGCCATCATGGAAAAGACGGCTGTCAGTGTGGATACCTCTCTCAGAGATGAAATTGTCGCTTTGCAGGAGGAACTCAGCGCATATGGCATCTCATTTTTTGAACTGGCAGAATGTTCCCCGCACGCGCAGAAAACGCGAGAAACCTGTGCGGGGCTGGTCTGTGCGCTTTTTTTGCCGCCGCCTCCTCTGACAGCTCTGCTGCGGGTAAAGCATGTGCTGCCGGTGAAGGAGATGCTGGGACGTTATCGCGTTTCGCGCAAGGTAGTGGACAGATACCGCAAGTATCTCATCACGGCAGCGCTGATCCTGGACGGGGATTATCCGGGGCTGAGCGAATATCTTGGTTATATTAAAAGTGAAATATCTGCGGAAAGGGGGTGGCAGGAATGAAAGCAGTAGTGGCAGAACTGCGCAATGGAGAAGCTGCTGTTCTATGCATGGATGGCATTGTGCGGATCGTTTCCGATACGGGACTCGAACTTGGACAGGCCGTGGAGATCGAAGTGGTACCTGAGCCGGAAAAGACAGCAAGGTTCACCTCGATCAGTGCTTTACCGCATGGATATCTGATCCCTGCCGCGGCCTTTGCGGGAATGATCCTGACGGCCGGAGGCGTCGCGGCGGCAGTGACGGTTCCGGTAAGCACGGTGACGATGGATATTTCCGGAAAAATTGAGTACGGTCTGAATATTTTCGATAAGGTCGTTTCTGTTTCCGCTCCTGATGAGAAGGGTCTGCCGCTGGCTGATTCCCTGCGCGGGCAGATCATCGGCAGAAACATTGAGGCGGCGGTGGAGAGGACGCTGGATGTGCTCGTGGAATCGGGAAAGATCCTTGACGAGAAGGAGAGCATAGAAGCAGCTGTGCAATCCCGTTTCCAAAGGGAGACTGAACTGGAGGAGAGGCTGACCGATAAGGTCGCCCATTGGAACAATTTTCGTGAGACATATGGGAACAGCCCTGTTGAACTTTCATTCCGGGATGCCGCCGGAGAAACCCGTCCAGCGGATTTAGAAGGGCAGGGGGAAAAGAAGAGCAAAAAGAACGAATCCGCAGTGAACACACATTCACAGCCGCCACAGGAAAAAAAGGACAGCGAAAAGAACCCCGGTTCGAAGAAGGAATCGGGAGGAGAGGCAAAGTCCGGAGGGGAATCTGAAAAAGCTGAAATACGCGAAAAAGCGCGGGCGGAGGCTCGGACCTCAGACACTGCGACAGACTCCAGGACACCGCAAGACGCGGCGCCCGGTGAACCTGCCCCGCAGGGCGGCCAGGAAGCAGCCGGTGCAGATGCGCAGACGCAGACCGGATCGATCGATGCAGCGGCTGGCGGGCAATCGGGAGACGCGGCCGGAGGAGCGGCAGATCCGGCTGCACAGCCCGCGGCTGGCGGAGCGGCAGATCCGGCTGCACAGCCCGCGGCTGGTGGAGCAGCAGATCCGGCTGCGCAGCCCGCAGCTGGCGGAGCGGCAGATCCGGCTGCACAGCCTGCAGCCGGAGGAGAGCCCGGTCTGTCAGAGCAGGCCGCGGCAGGAGGACGATGAATCCGCCCGTGCATGATGCGCTGATCTTCTATGCACGCAGCAGGCCGCTTTCGTCGATTGCCAGGAGGGCTTCCCGGATCTTTTCCGGCGGGAGAACGAGCGCGAAACGTACGTAGCCCTCACCGCGCGGCCCGAAGCTGCTGCCGGGGGTGCAGAGGACACCCGCTTTTTCCAGAAGCTCCATACAGAAATCCATGCTGGAGGTCTTCCCGGCAGGAAGAGGCGCCCAGACAAACATGCTTCCCTTCCCCAGGGGGATATCCCACCCGAGTTCAGCCGCACCCAGACAAAGGGCATCCCTGCGTTCCTGGTACAGCCGGCACTGCTCCTTCACAGAGTCGACCGGGCCGGTCAGGGCGGCGATGGCCGCTTTCTGTATGGGAAGGAACATACCAAAGTCGATCTGGCTGCGCAGCAGGCGCACCGCGTCCACTACATCCCGCCGGCCGATGAGGAAGCTGATGCGGGCTCCGGTCACATTGAAGGATTTGGACAGGCTGAAAAATTCGACGCCGGTTTCCAGGGCGCCTGGCACGGCGAGAAAACTGCCGCCTTTTTCTCCGTCGAAAATGATATCGCTGTAGGCATTGTCGTGGACGATGAGTACGTCGTATTTTTTCGCCCAGGCGATGAGCTCTTCATAGATGCCGGGACGGGCGACAGAGCCGACCGGATTTGCGGGGAGGCTCACGATCATGAACTTTGCCCTGTGTGCCACATCCTCAGGGATTTCGTTCACGCAGGGTAGAAATCCGGTTTCCTTTGTCAGGGGATAATACCAGGGCGTGGCTTCGGCAAGAAATACGCCTGCCTGGAAGACCGGATAACAGGGATCCGGCAGCAGGACCAGGTCTCCCGGGTCACACAGGGCCATTGCGAGGTGACCGACACCCTCCTGGGTGCCGTAACAGCTCATGATCTGCTCGGGCAGCAGGTCCACGCCAAAACGGCGTTTGTAATAACCGCAGACGGCCTCCAGCATTTCCGGAAGGTCACGCAGCGCGTACTTCCAGCACTGAGGATCGGCAGCCGCTTCCCGCAGAGCCTGCACAATGTGGGCAGGAGGCTCGAAATCCGGTGTGCCGACGCTCATGTTGTAGATCACGCGCCCGGTTTTTTCCAATTCCAGTTTTTTTTCATTCAAAGCGGCAAAGATTTCCGCACCGAAATTATTCAGTTTGTGAGCAAATTTCATTTTTGTACAGCCCTCCCGTCTGGACTTTTTCTGAGTTTTATCGTATAATCACCGAAACTTCGTAATCCTTGTATACTCGCGCGACCAGATATATTTAAATTGCTGTTTGGATTTCCGCGCGGGTACTTTTATTCCCGCGGGTGTACGTTCGCGGCCGAAATGAACCTGGCTGCACGATTTTATTCTCACGCACCTGCCAAGGCATGCCTGCAGTGTCGCAGTAATTGTGAGATGCTGACAGAATAGTTACGAAGTGTCATAAAAAGGATAGCATAAACCGGACAAAAGTCAACGAAAGAAAAGGATAAAAGGAGAGTATAATTCGGATATGAAATTCAGAAAAAATCTGAAACGTATGTTGAGCATGCTTATCCTGACAGGCATCCTGCTGTCTGGATGGTCGGAAACGGTTTTGGTTGATTATTATGATTATGGCGATTATTATGATTATAACTATCAGGGAGAACTGACCGGGGAGCCAGGTTCATACTATGACTGGGGCAGATATCCGAGTCCCTGGTACAGCATGGATCCGGAAAAAATGAGCGAGCAGGAGCGGAAATGGTATTTTTATGAGATCCGCTTTTATGACCGCTCAGGCAATCTGTCTGAAACCAGTTATGTCAGAAAGGGAAGCACGCTGAAGCTCCCGGTTATGGCTTCGACAAGGAAATACACGTTTATGGGGTGGGATACGGCCAGAAAAAAGACAGCTGATCCCCAGTATATAGCCAGGCAGACCATCACTCCTGAGGGAGACATGGATATATACAGTGTCTGGTTCCCAAAAGCGAAGGAGACAGATCTGAAAAAGAAGCAGCTGGTCGCCGTCAAAAAGTCTCTCTACAAAGAAGCTGTCATTGTGGGAGATTCCCGCATGATGCGCACGAGGATCCGTATGGAGACTCTTTATGGAAAGAGTTTCCAGGAGGATTTCCGGGTCAAATTCGTGGCGATCGGAGGGCAGACACTGGCCAATTTCAGAACCAAGACAGACGCCTATAGCGAAAAGGCGCTGCTTAAGATCCTGAAAGCAGATAATGAAAGAAAGGGTAAGCCCATTGCCGTGATTTTCTGCCTGGGCGTCAACGATCTGCACAGGGTATCCAATGCCGACAGCGTGGTATCCAGATATCTCACTTATCTGGAAAAGCTGAAAAAAAAGCTGTCAGTGTACAATGTCAGGCTGTTCTTCATGAGCACAAACCCGGTCAGCAGCGGGTCCTGCAGCTTTCTCTACGAAGATGGGATCCAGTCATTTAATGAGGGCATGAAAGCCGGACTCCCGGAAGGGTATGCTTTCATCAACACATATAAATGGCTGCTGAAAACCGGCTATTCCTTTGATTCCGGGAAATCTGCGGACAGCAGCATCGATGACGGCCGGCATTATTCCACCCGTACATATAAACGGATCTTAAATTACGCCCTGCGTTTTATCAATCGGGGATAAAAAATTAACCCGGAACAGTTTGGCATCGGAAAACTGTTCCGGGTTTTTATTGCGGCTTCCTTTTCAACGCTAATGAACAGCTCCGGGAATTATAAACTGTTCAGTCGCAGGCTCCTTACGTCGCATTGGGAGTGCGCCTCCCAAGGGACGCCTTCGGTGTGGCAGTAAATGCGAGGTACTGACCGAACAGTTACAACAGTATAAATCGTTCATTCGAAATAAAATACAGATATAACACAAAATGAACATAACAATTCAGACAATAATAAAGATGATAAAAAATAAGAAGAAAATGCTTGACAAAAGGCGATATCCGTGCTATAGTAGTCTCATCAAAAAGAACAGATTCACAGGAGCTTCACAGAAGCCAAAAGGAGCTCCACAGGAGGACGGACCAATGTTCTGATCAAGATTCCACCATTATAGTCAGACAAGGAGGTTATAAAGTGA